>NZ_JAWLFS010000215.1:0-5224 GCF_041685465.1 Rhodosalinus sp.
GGCCGGCGGGCCGTGCTCCGCCGGTGCCCCGTCAATGGGTCGAACGGCTGACCGGGAGCGGTTCAGACGGCGGGCACACCGACGTGACGACGAGGCGCCCCATGTCGCCGAGAGCGCACCTCAGGACGACGCGCCGCCCGGCAGCGCCGCGAGGGCCTCCACCTCCACCACGAACTCCGGCCGCGTGAAGCCCGCCACGATCATCAGGGTCGAGGCCGGAACCTGCGCCAGATCGGCGAGCCAGGCGTCGCGCGCGGCCATGTAGCCGGCCATGTGGTGCCGCCCCGTGACATAGGCGTTGAGCCGCAGGACATGCCCGCGCGCCGCGCCCGCCTCGGCGAGGATCGCGTCGAGGTTTGCGAAACAGACGCGCGCCTGTGCCTCAGCGCCCTCGGGCACGCTGCCGTCCGGGGCGAGGCCGAGCTGCCCGCTCGTCACGAGGACGCGCGCGCCGGGGTCCGTGACGACCCCGTGCGCGTAGCGGGCGAAAGGGGGGGCGATTCCCGCCGGGTCGAGCATCTGCATGAGCGTCTCCGCGTGTTGCCGGGTCAGGCTGCACCGCAGTCCGGCCAATCGGGAAGTGCGAGCGAGAAGAAAACAGGCATCGATGTGACCATCGCACAGATTTTGGGCGGCGCCACGGGATCGGGGCGGCCCGATGCCGGAATTCACCTTTTCAAGGTCGGGCCCACTGCTGACGGTCGGCCCGTCCAACACAGGAGGTCGCGATGGAACTGAAGCGAACAGCAGCCGGCGCCGCGGTGCTCGCGCTCGCGGCCGGGGCGTCCGGCGCGGAGACGCAGAAGGCCGTCTTCGGCACCAACTGGCTCGCGCAGGCCGAGCACGGCGGGTTCTACCAGTCGGTGGCGGACGGCACCTACGAGGCCTGCGGGCTCGAGGTCGAGATCATGCCGGGCGGCCCGCAGGTGAACAACCGCGCGCTGATGCTCGCCGGCAGGATGGATTTCCACATGGGCGGCGACATGCTGCAGGCCTTCAACGCGGTCGCCGAGGACATCCCGGTGACGGTGGTCGGCGCCACCTTCCAGAAGCATCCGCAGGTGATCCTCGCCCATCCGGGCAAGGCCGAGACCTTCGAGGACCTGAAGGACCTGACGCTGCTCATCGGCGACAACGGTTTCACCAGCTACTACCAGTGGATGATCTCGGAATACGGCTTCACCTCCGAGCAGCGCGAACCCTACACCTTCAACCCCGCGCCCTTCATCGCGGACGAAAACAAGGGGATGCAGGGCTATCTCTCCTCCGAGCCGTACATGGTCGAGAAGGAGGCCGGGATCGAGCCGGAGGTCTTCCTGATCGCCGACGCGGGCTTCACGAGCTACGCCACCACGATCGAGACCATGGCCGAGACGCTCGAGGAGCGTCCCGAGGTGGTCGAATGCTTCGTCGAGGGCTCGGCCAAGGGCTGGTATACCTACCTCTACGGCGATCCCTCCGCGGCGAACGAGCTGATCCTCGCCGACAACCCGGACATGACGCCGGACAAGCTCGCCTACGCCCGCGAGAAGATGAAGGACTGGGGCATCGTGGACAGCGGTCAGGCGCTCGAGGACGGGATCATGGCGATGGACCCCGCCATGATCGAGGACTTCTACGCCAAGATGGTCGAGGCGGGCGTCGTGGAGGCGGACCTCGACATCGAACAGGCCTACACCACCGAGTTCGTCAACAAGGGCGTCGGCATGGAGCTCAAGCCCGCGAACTGAGATCCTGCGCCGGGGCGGTCCGCCGCCCCGGCCCGACCGGAGGACCGCCGTGCCGTCCGAACCAGCCCCACGCACCGACATCGCCCCGCCGGCCGCCACCGACGTGCGCCCGGAGCTCCTGCGCATGGAAGGCGTGGACAAGATCTTCAACGGCGACGTCGTCGCGTTGAAGGGCATGTCCCTCGACGTGCGGGAAGGCGATTTCATCTCGCTCCTCGGGCCGTCGGGCTGCGGCAAGTCCACCGCGCTGCGGCTGGTCGCGGGGCTCTCGCATCCCTCGCGCGGGCGCATCACATGGACCGGCGGGCAGGACGACGGTGACCTCGGCGTGGTCTTTCAGGAGCCGACGCTGATGCCCTGGGCGACCGTGGCGCAGAACGTCTGGCTGCCGCTGCGCCTGCGCGGGCAGAGCTATACCGCCGTCAAGGACGAGGTGCTCGACGCGCTGCGCCTCGTCGGGCTGGAAAAGTTCCAGACCGCCTATCCCCGCGAGCTGTCGGGCGGCATGAAGATGCGCGCCTCGATCGCGCGGGCGCTGGTGACGCGGCCGCGGCTCATCCTGATGGACGAGCCCTTCGCCGCGCTCGACGAGATCACGCGCTTCCGTCTCAACGACGACCTGCTCGCGCTCCGCGACAAGATCGGCTGCACGGTGGTCTTCGTCACCCATTCGGTCTTCGAGAGCGTCTTTCTCTCGGACCGGATCGTGGTGATGGCGGCGCGCCCCGGCCGGGTGATCCGCGAACTCGCGGTGGACGCCCCCTATCCGCGCACCGACACCTTCCGCACCTCCGCCGACTACGCCGCGTACTGCCGCGACGCCTCGGACGCGCTGCACGCCGCGATGGGAGACGCTGCATGAGCCTCGCCGAACGCGAAGAAATCGCCGATCCGACGATCGACGCCGACGAGCTCGCGCGCCAGCGCGCGCGCCGGCTGGAGCGGATCGGCAAGTGGACGCTGCCGGTGCTGGTCATGGCGCTCGGACTGCTGCTCTGGGACCGTGTCGTGGTCTGGAACGACATCCCGCACTACACGCTTCCCGGTCCGTGGCTCGTCTTCCGGACGCTGATCGAGGACTGGGCGATCCTCTTCGACGCGCTTCTCGTGACGCTCCAGATCACGCTTCTCGCGCTCCTCGTCGCGGTTCTGGGCGGCGTGGGACTGGCGGTGCTCTTCACGCAGAGCCGATGGATGGAGATGTCCTTCTATCCTTACGCCGTGATCCTGCAGGTCACGCCGGTCGTCGCCATCGCGCCGCTCATCTTCATCTACGTGGACAACCGCCTCGCGGGGCTTCTGATCTGCGCGTGGCTGGTGGCCTTCTTCCCGGTGCTGTCGAACACGACGCTGGGGCTCAATTCGGCCGATCACAACCTGCGCGACCTCTTCCGCATCTACGGCGCGACGCGCTGGCAGCGCCTGCGCTTCCTGCAGCTGCCCTCGGCGCTGCCCTACTTCCTCGGCGGCCTGCGCATCGCCGGGGGGTTGAGCCTGATCGGCGCCGTGGTCGCGGAATACGTCGCCGGCACGGGCGGCATCGGCTCCGGCCTCGCCTTCCGCATCCTCGAGGCGGGCTACAGGCTCAACATCCCGCGCATGTTCGCCGCGCTGATCCTGATCGCGCTGACCGGCGTTCTGATCTTCGCCGCGCTCTCGCTCCTCAGCCACCTGATGCTGCGCAAGTGGCACGAAAGCGCGATGACGCGGGAGCGCTGAATGGATTTCATGCAGCTTCCCGGGGGGCCGCTCCGGCTCCGCGACGTCACCGTGCCCGGGTGCCTGGTCGGGCGGGCGGAGGACCTCGTGCGCACCGATATCTCCATCGCCGGGGACCGGATCGTCGCCGAGGGCGGCACGCCGGTCGAGATGGGCGGCGCGATGGTCCTGCCGTGTTTCGTCGACATGCACACGCATCTCGACAAGGGCCACATCTGGGACCGCGCGCCCAACCCCGACGGCACCTTCCCCTCTGCGCTCGCCGCCGTCGCCGCCGACCGCGAGGCGAACTGGAGCGCCGAGGACGTGCGCGCGCGGATGGATTTCGCGCTGCGCTGCGCGCAGGCCCACGGCACCCGCGCCATCCGCACGCATCTCGACAGCCTGCCGCCGCAGGACGCGATCACCTGGCCCGTCTTCCGCGAGATGCGCGCCGAGTGGGCGGACCGGATCGCGCTGCAGGGCGTCTGCCTCGTGCCCGTGGACAAGGCCGGGCCCGACGGCCCCTTCGCGCGCACCGCCGATATCGTGGCCGACGCGGGCGGCGTGCTCGGGATGGTCACCTACGCGGTGCCGGACGTCCGCGCGCGGCTGGAAGGGTTCCTCGCCATGGCGCGCGACCGTGGCCTCGCCGTGGACTTTCACGTGGACGAGAACGGCGACCCCGGCCCCGGCACGCTGCGCACCATCGCCGAGACGGTGCTCGAGACCGGCTTCGACGCGCCGGTGACGGTGGGTCACTGCTGCTCCCTCGCCGTGCAGGACGAGGCCTTCGCGCTCGAGACGCTGGACCTGATGGCGAAGGCGGGCATGCATGTCGTCAGCCTTCCCATGTGCAATCTCTACCTGCAGGACCGGCAGGCCGGGCGCACCCCGCGCTGGCGCGGCATCACGCTCCTGCACGAGATGCGCGCGCGCGGCATCGGCGTGAGCGTCGCCTCCGACAACACGCGCGACCCGTTCTACGCCTACGGCGACCTCGACATGCTGGAGGTCCTGCGCGAGGCCACGCGCATCGGCCAGCTCGACCACGCCGGCCCCGGCTGGGTCGAGAGCGTGCTGGGCCACCCGGCGCGCGCCATGGGGATCGAGGCGCCCGCCCTCGCCCCCGGCGCGCCCGCCGATCTCGTGATCTGCCGCGCGCGCACCTGGATCGAGCTCCTCTCCCGCCCACAGGCCGACCGCATCGTGCTGCGCGGCGGGCGCGCGATCGACCGAACGCTGCCCGATTATTCCGAGCTGGACCACCTGACGAGGACCGCATGACACCCAACGTCGCCGCCGCGAAAGCGGCGCTCTCGCATCTCGACATCGAGGAAAGCCCGAGCGCGATCCGCGCCAAGAGCCGGGATTTCTTCTGGTATTCGCCCGTCCTGAAAGAGCGGCTCGACCACGTCGAGGCCGATTTCGTCGTCGCCCCCCGCGACGAGGCCGAGGTGATCGAGGTGCTCAAGACGTGCTACGCCCACGACGTGCCCGTGACGACCCGCGGGGCGGGCACGGGCAACTACGGGCAGGCGATGCCGCTCGCCGGGGGCTGCGTGATGCACCTGCATCACATGAACCGGGTGAAGGAGGTCCACCCCGGCCGCGTGATCTGCGAGCCGGGAATCCTGCTCAAGGACCTCGACGCGCACTGCCGCGCGCACTCGGGTCAGGAGATCCGCATGTTCTCCTCCACCTGGGCGACGGCCACCATCGGCGGCTTCGTCGCCGGCGGATCGGGCGGCGTCGGCTCCTGCACCTGGGGCAGCCTGCGCGACCTCGGCAACATC
>NZ_JAWLFS010000216.1:0-5223 GCF_041685465.1 Rhodosalinus sp.
TCCGCCCCCGCGCCCCGGCAACTCGCCTGGTGCAGGTAGGGCGTGCCGATCCAGCCCCGCGCGGCGGCGACGACGCAGGCGCCCTGCCCGCTCATCGCCGGCTCCCGCCGCCGGTCTCGCCCGAACGGGCGGGCGGCACGGTGACCCAGTCCTCCGCCGGCAGATCCGGGAAGCCCTGGAAGTTGAGCGCATTGGCGAACTTCGCCCGGCAGGTCTCGAACCGCTTGTCGCAGCCCGCCTCGAGGCGGATGGGATCGCCCGGCGCGGGGTCCGTGCCAAGGGGCGTCCAGAGCTCGATCGCCCGCGTGCCGGCCTCGGCCACGTCGCGCTTGATCACGCCCGAGAGCCCTTGCGCCGGCCCGCCGAGCACCAGCAAGCGCCCGCGCGCGAACCACTCCGGCGCGTAACCCGCGAGCGGCGGGAAGCGCAGCACGCGCCCCCCCTCCTCCACCGCGAGCGCCGGCCCCTCGTGCCGATAGCCCGGCCGCGCGAGATCCACGCCGCAGGCCGCGTCGCCGAGCACCGCCGCGCAGGGCTTCTGGAAGACGCGCCCGCCGGGCCGGTTGAGCGCCGCCGAGAGCCCGCGCAGCTCGGCGTGAAAGGCGCCGTCCACGCGGCGCAGCTCCCCGATCGTGCCGCGGAAGATCAGCTGCCGCGCGGCGACGTCGGACCAGTCCACGAGCCAGGCGCGCACCTCCGCCCCGTCCCAGCGGCCGGCGGCGATGTCGGCCTCGCGGATCGCGTCGTCCGAAAGCGCGCCGAGCGCCTCGGTGTTGTCCACCGATAACCCGGTCGTCTGCTGCAGCGCGGCCGCCGAGAGCCCGGTCTCGGGGCGGAACTCCACGCCCTCGAAGGCGAGCGGGCGGTCGTGATCGGTGAAGCCGAGCGTCGCGCCGTCGGCCCGCGTCACCGCCCAGGCGCGCGCGACGGTGGTCGCGCCCTGCGCCAGATGCTCCTGCAACGCGCCCTGCATCAGATCCGCACCTCCACCACCGGCACGCTCGGCACCTCGCCCGCGCGGAAGCTCGCCACGCTCGTTCGGATGGCGTCCGTGTCGAAGCGCACCGGCACGTCGAACTCGAAGCCGGCGGTGATCTCCATGCCGGGCGACGGCGCGCGCGCGAGCGTGACCGTGCCGCGCGTCGCGTCGAGCTCGAAGTCCACGGCCTCGCGCAGCGCGTCGCCCTGCACGGCGAGGCGCACGCTTCCCGCGACCGGCTTGGCGATGGGCCGGGTATAGGCGGCCTCTCCCGAGCGGTAGGTCTTGGTGAGGGAGAACACCCGCGCCGCCCCGTCGCCGCGGCCGATCACCTGATCGGTGGGCGCGGGCGCGCGGCTCGGCGGGCAGGACTTGTAGTCGGCCCAGTCCTTCCAGCGAAAGCCGTGCAGCCGGCCGCGCCGCGCCTCGAAGAAGGCCACCAATGTCTCGATGTCGTCGAGCGCCCGCAGCCCGACGCCCGCGTCGTAGCGGCGGCGCGACTGCGCCCAGGGGGTGTTGCGCTCCTCGTGGCCGGAGGCGAGGGCGACGACCTCGGTGCGCCGTTCCGGTCCACCGGTGGAGCCGAAGCTCAGGTTGGGCGGGAAGCGGACCTCGTGAAAGCTCATGCCTTTGTTCCTCCGGTCTGCTGGCGGGCGCACGGCCCCGGCGTCGGCTCAGCGGTTGCGCTGCCCGCGGGCGAGCGCGCGCGTCATCTCGGCGGCGATCTGGGCGCGCGAACGGCGGAAGCCCTCGACGTCCGGGGTGGTCACGTTGATCGTCACCGCCGTGGGCCGCGCTTCCCCCGAGGCCTGCACGCCGAGCTTGCCGTCGGCGCCGCGGGCGAGCGGCAGGATCGCCTCCGGCCCCGCCTCGCCCATGAGCCCGGTGCCGCCCCGCATCGGGAAGCGCGTCGCCTCGCGCACCACCCCGCCCGAGGCGAAGGGCATGACGCGCCCCTGCGCGAAGCCCGCCCCGTCGGCGAAGGCCGAGGCGCCGAAGACCCCCTGCGCCGCGTCGGCGAGGAGGCCCGCGACATGGCCCGTCACCGGCTTCACCGCCGCGGAATAGGCCGTGTCGGCGAGCCCGGACGCCACCTGCCCCAGTGCATCCGAGAGCGTCGCGCCGTCGAAGACCACCCCGTCGATCGCCCGGCGCAGCCCGCGCTCGAGCGACCGCTCGAGCCGCGCGGCGCCCTTGCCGGCGGCGTCGAAACCCGCGTTCACGCGCCGCAGCTCGGCCTCGAAGCCCGCGGCCAGATCGGCCGCGCCGCCGAGGCGCGTCTCCAGCGCCTCGAGCGCCTCGTCCAGCGCCTCGGCCTCCTCAGGGTCGCTCATCGCTCTCCTCCGTCGCAGCATCCGGATAGGCGCGCATCAAGGCGTCGAGCCGCGCGCGCCCCATCGGCCCGGGCCCCGCGCCCGCGCCCAGCATCACGGCGAGCTCGGCAGGCGTGAGCGCCCAGAACTCGGCCGGTCTCAGGCCCAGCCGCCCGAGGCCCGCGCGCATGAGCGCCGGCCAGTCGAGCCCGCTCACGGCGCCTCCTCCGGCGGCAGGAAGGCGCGCGCCAGAAGCTCGGCGGCCGCGCGCGCCGCCGCCACCGGGCCGCCCGCGATCTCGGCGGTGCGCAGGTCCGCGGCCGCGCCCTCCCAGCCGGCGCCGCGCAGCCCGGCGACCAGCACCGCGAGCACGTCGCGCCCCGAGACGCGGCCCGCCTCGAAGCGCTCGGCGAGCGCCACGAGGCTGTCGGTGCCGAGCGTCACCTCGAGCTCCGCGAGCGCGCCGAGGGTCAGGCGCATCACCCGGCGCTCCCCGTCGATCACGAGCGCCACCTCTCCGCGATGAGGGTTCGCCATCAGAGCGCCGTGAAGCTGAGCGCGCCGGCGGAGGCGAGGGCGATCTCGTAGGTCGCCTCGCCGTCGTGGCGGCCCGCGTATTCGAGCCCGGTGACCTGGAACGGCCCGGCGATGGTGCCGAAGTCCGGAATCACCACCTGGAACTCCGGCGTCGCGCCATCGAAGAAGACCTGCCGCGCACGGGCGTCGGTGTCGGCGTCGCGAAAGACGCCGGAGCCCGCGATGGCGGCGGATTTCACCCCCGCCCCGGCCAGCAGCTCGCGCCAGCCGCCCGCGCTTTCGAGGCTGGTGACGTCCACCTGCTCGGCGTCGAACGACAGCCGCGTGGCCCGCAGCCCCGCGATGGTGCGGAACTGGCCGTCGCCGGTCAGGTCCACCTTGATCAGCATGTCCTTGCCGCTCTGGGCGCCCATGTCGTCTCTCCTCGGTGTGGTCTCACTCCGGCGCGACGCGCGCGCGGAAGGTCAGGTCGATCCGCCGGCCGCGGCCCTTCGGCCCGCGTGCCGCCCGCGCCCGGCGGAAGCTCAGGTGCAGGAGCCGCCCGCCCTCGAGCGCCAGCGGCGGGTCGAGAAGCGCCGCGGAGGTTGCAGCCGCCGCCTCCTTCGCCGCGCGGAAGCTCCCGGCCTCGCCGGCCACGGTCACGGTCAGGTCGTGCTCCGCCCCCGGCCCGCTCGCGTCGGAGCGGTCGCGCACGCGCTCCGGCCCGATGAGGACGTAAAGGGGCGGCAACTTGCCCGCGGGCGGCGCGTCGTGGACGTGCCCGCCGGTGAGCGCGCCGAGCGCGGGATCGCCGGCGAGGCGCGCATGCACCGCGGCCTGCAGGGCGGCAGAGAGGGCGTAGCTCATGGCGCGACCTCCTCCTCGGCGAAACACGTCAGGTAGCGGCCCGCCGGGTCGGCCTCGGCCACCGCGCGAATGCGCCAGACGCGCGCGCCCTCGCGGAAGCGCTGGCCGGGCCTCGGGCGCGCCTCGCAGCCCGGCGGCGCGGCGCGCACAGTGATGCGGTAGGGCGTCGCCGCGACGGTGCCCCCGGCGCCCGCCACCTCGCGCCCGGCACCCGCGACCACCTCGGCCCAGAGCATACCGCGCGGCGTCCAGCCCGTTGCCGTGCCGCCGGCGCCGTCGGCCGTGTCGACCGGGGCCTCCAGGACGAGTGCGCGTGTGAGACGCGGCGCGCTCATGCAGCCCCTCCCGCACCGAGGCGGAGCGCCCGCCACGGCCCGATCAGCCCGGCGACGGCGGCCGGCATCGCCTCTGCGCCCGCCGAGGCGGCGTCGCGGTATTCGTAGTACTGCGCGGCGAGCAGCATCGCCGCCTGCCGCAGGTCGGCGGGCACCTCGGCCCAGGCGGCGCCGAAGCCCGCCGCGAAGCGGATCACCGCCGCCCCGCGCGCCGGGATGGCGGGCAGCGCGGCGCCGGTGGGCCGGACCACCGGGCGGTGCGTGTCCGCCTCCAGCCGCCAGGCACCCGGGTCCAGGGTCCGTTCCTCGCCCGCGGCATCGCGCAGCGCCACCTCGCTCACCGCCTCGACCGGCGCGAGCGGCAGCGGCACGCCCGCCGGGTCCGACCAGGCCGGCAGGCTCAGCGCGAAGGCACGCCGGAGCAGGATCTTGGCCGTGCGCGCCTCGATCGCGGCGATGGCGGCGCGCAGCACCGCCTCGAGCAGGGGCGCCTGCAGGTCGTCCTGCGAAAAGCCGGAGCCGAGGCGCAGATGCTCCCGGAACGCCTGCACCGGCAGGGCCGCCGGATCGAGCGGCGTCTCTTCGATCAGCATGGATGACGTCTCCCGATGGTGCAGCCCCGCCGGGGCCTTGGGTCGCGCGCGGCCCCTGTCCGGGCCGCGCGCGCCGCTTGCTCGGCCCGGCTCAGGCCGTGGCGAAGCGCAGGAGCTTGATCGCCGCGAAGTCGGTGACGTCGCCGCCGACGCGCTTGGTCGCGTAGAAGAGGACATGCGGCTTGGCGCTGAAGGGATCGCGCAGCACGCGCAGGTCCGGCCGCTCCGCCACGGTGTAGCCCGCGCGGAAGTCGCCGAAGGCGATGGCGTCCGCGCCGCTTTCGATGTCGGGCATGTCCTCGGCGACGAGCACCGGGTAGCCGAGGAGCCGCGCGGGCTCCCCCGCCGCCAGCCCGTCGGACCAGAGGAAACGCCCGTCGTTGTCCTTGAGCTTGCGCACCGCGCCGGCGGTGCGCGAGTTCATCACGAAGCGCGCGTTGGCGCGGTAGCGCGCGCCCAGCGCGTAGACGAGATCGATCAGCGCCTCGGCCCCGGCGAAGGCGCCGTCCGCGCCGCTCGCCACGTAGCCGAGGCTCTCCCAGCTCCAGCTCGCCTCGGCCACCGCCGGATGGGTGAGAAAGCCGCGAGGCTTGTCCACCCCGTCGCCCGCGACGAAGGCC
>NZ_JAWLFS010000217.1:0-5218 GCF_041685465.1 Rhodosalinus sp.
CTGCCGGCAAGCGATTGTTTCGCAACGGCCTTCCCGGACGGCAAATGGCTCGGTGTCTCGACCGATCCGGCCCTGACCGCCGCGCGCATCCGCGGCGAAAGCGCGGCGGATGCGGCACGCTGGCACGAGATGCTGGACGAGTTCGCCGCCGATGCGCCGCATGTCTTCTCGGTGCTCGGCAGCCCGATGACGCCCGGCGCCCTCGTCAGGACCGCCTTCCGGATCTGGCGCAAGCGGGACTCGGCCTTCCTGCTGAAACTCGCGCGGCTGATGCTCACCTCGCCGCGCGCCTTCCTCGAAGAGAACTTCGAAAGCCCGCGCGTGCAGGCGATGTGCGCGGCCTGGGGGATGCACCTTGATTTCCCGCCCGATCAGGGTGGCGGCGCGGTCTTTCCCTATCTCGAGGCGATGGCGAGCCAGAGCTTCGGCATGGTGATCGGCAAGGGCGGCGCGGACACGGTGACCCGTGCGTTGCGCGCGATGATCGAGGCCCGCGGTGGCCGGATCGAGACCGGCGCGGAAGTGACGGAAATCCTTTTGGAAAGCGGCGTCGCGTCCGGCGTCCGGCTGGCCGACGGTCGCGTTGCACGGGCGGGCGGCGCGGTGATCGCGAATCTGGCGCCCCGCGGGCTCATGCGGCTTCTGCCGCGCGGCAGCGGCTCGGAGCGCTACGACCGGCAGATGGCCCGCTTCCGCCATGCGCCGGGGACGATGATGGTCCACCTCGCGCTCGACGGCCTGCCGGACTGGGCGGCGGGCGCCGAGCTCAAGCGCTTCATGTACGTCCATCTCGCGCCCTCGCTGCAGCAGATGGCAGAGACCTACACGCAGGCGGTCAACGGGCTTCTGCCGCGCGAACCGGTGCTGGTCGTGGCCCAGCCGGGCACGGTGGACCCCTCCCGCGCGCCCGAGGGCAAGCACACGCTCTGGGTGCAGGTGCGCATGGTGCCCGGCACGATCACCGGTGATGCGGCCGGCGAGATCGGCGCGACCGACTGGGAGAGCGCGAAGGCGCCCATGGCCGAGCGGGTGCTCGACATCCTCGAAACCTACGCGCCGGGCCTGCGCGGCCGGATCCTCGGCCAGTGCGTGATGTCGCCCGCCGACCTGGAGGCCGGGAACCCGAACCTGGTCGGCGGCGATCAGATCGCGGGCTCGCATCACCCCTACCAGAACTTCGTCTTCCGTCCCGTGCCCGGCCGCGCCGACTGGTCCACGCCGGTTCCGAAGCTGCACATGGTCGGCGCCTCGACATGGCCCGGGGGCGGCACCGGGGCCGGGTCGGGCACCATGCTGGCCGAAAAACTCGCCGGCGCGTAAGCGCGCCGGTTATATGCATTGACAAGTTTCAAGCCTAAAGCAATCATCGTTCCACAATGAAAGGCGGCGTCAGACCGCCCAAGGACAAAGCGGACTGCGCCTGCTGCGGCGCTGTCCGGCAACAACACGGAGGTTAACGATGACTCTCTCCAGACGCGCCCTTCTGGGCTACGGCGCGGCGGGCCTCGGCGTCTCGCTCGCGGGGCTGCCGATCCGGGCTTCGGCCGAGATCACGGATCTGACCATCGCCTACAACGTGAACCTGCCGAGTTGGGACCCGACCGTCGGCCCCTCGGCGGTCAATCCGACGATCCAGGCGATCTATCAATCGGTCTTCGACCAGTACGTCGGGCAGGACCCCGACCTCGCGCTCACCGAGGGGCTGCTCACCGACTGGGGCTGGACCGACGACAACACGAAGGTCCGCATGGTCGTGCGCGAGGGCGTGACCTGGCACAACGGCGACCCCTTCACCGCCGAGGACGTCGTCTGGTCGCTGGAGCGCGCGGGCCGCGAGGAGACCGGCAACCCGATCCAGTTCATCTGGTCCACGCTCGACAACTTCCGCATCGACGGCAACGTGATCACCGCCGACGTGACGCAGTTCGATCCCACCATCTTCAAGTGGATGGGCTTCCTGACGGGTTACGTGCTGCCGAAGAAATACTTCGAGGAGGTCGGCTCCGAGGGCTTCGAGGCGGCGCCGATCGGCACCGGCCCCTACATGGTGGATCGCTTCGAGCGTAACGCCTTCGTCCGGCTCAAGGCCAATCCCGACTACTGGGGCGGCGCGCCGCAGTTCGAGACGGTCACCATCAAGTTCGTGACCGATGCCTCCTCCCGCGTGGCGGAGGTGGAATCGGGCGCCTCGCACATCACGCTCGAGATCCCCTACGAGGAGTTCGACCGCCTGAAGACCAAGCCGGGTCTCGCGGGCACGACGACGCCGGTCTCCGACATCGCGATGATCTTCATCAACGACGTCGAGCCGATGCTCGACGGGAACGTGCGGCGCGCGATGCACCACGCCATCGACAAGGAACAGATCGTCGAGCGCCTGCTTTCGGGCTACGGGGTGCCGATCTCGACGCTGCAGACGCCGGAATACGTGGCCTACGACCCCTCGATCGAGGTGGACTACGATCCGGACCTGGCCAAGGAGCTTCTGGCGGAGTCGGGCTACGGCCCCGACAACCCGGTCCGCTTCACCATCCAGACCACGCGCGGCTTCAAGCCCAAGGATTACGAGATGATCCAGGCCATCGTCGGCCTCTGGCGGCGCGTCGGCATCGAGGCCGAGATCGAGGTCTACGAGATCGCCAAGCATTTCGAACTGCGCGCGGCGGACGATCTTGCACCGGCGGCCTTCTACAACTGGGGCAACGCGATCGGCGATCCCTCCACCTCGACCGGGCACGCGATGTTCGGCCCCACGCCGCACTCGGTCTGGGACGGGCAGGATCTCATCGACATGATCGCGCCGCTCTGGGGCGAGGCGGACGAGGAAAAGCGGATCGAGGGCTGGAAGGCCGTTGACCGGAAGATCGCCAAGGACGGCCTCGTGATCCCGCTCATCCAGTACGTGCAGCCGATCGTCCACTCGGCCGAGATCGAGGTGGTGCCGCATGTCTCGGGCGCGCTGCACCCGCACCGCATGACCCGCGCATGAGGCACAAGGGGCCGGCCGCCGCGCCGGCCCCGCGCGCCCGGTAATCGCATGACCCTCCGCAACCTTTTCATCCGGCTGGCGAGCATGATCGTCACCCTCTTCGGCGTGGCCGTCGTCGTCTTCGTGGTGATCCGCGTGGCGCCCGGCGATCCCATCGCCATGATGCTGCCGCCGGGGGCGAGCGATGCCGACATCGCGCGGCTGCGTGGGCTCTACGGGCTCGACAAGTCGCTGTTCGAGCAGTTCTTCATCTGGCTCGGCGGTGTCGTGCAGGGGGATTTCGGCGTCTCGATCTCGCTGCGCGAGGACGTGCTCGGCATCGTGCTCGGCCGGCTTCCCGCGACGCTGGAGCTGGCGACCATGGCGCTTGTGATCGCCTGTGCGCTCGGGCTTGTGCTGGCCTTCATCGGGACGCGCCGACGCGGCCGACGGGCCGAGGCGGCGGTCGACCTCTGGAACGGGATGACGCTCTCGATCCCGGATTTCCTGTGGGGGCTGATCTTCATCACGCTCTTCGCCGTGGCGATCCCGCTCTTTCCCGTCTCGGGGCGGATCAACCCACAGATGAACCCGGATTACGCCACCGACTTCCTGCTGCTCGAATCGCTGCTGCGGCTGGACTTCGGGGTGACGGGAAACCTGCTCCGGCACATGACGCTGCCGGCGCTGGCACTCGCCCTGCCCCTCTCGGCGGTGATGGCGCAGGTGCTCAAGCAGTCGCTGAAGGAGGTCATGGGCCTCGACTACGTCATGCTCGCCCGCGCCAAGGGGTTCTCCGAGTTCGCGGTGATCCGGCGCGAGGCGCTCCGGAACGCGATCCTGCCGACGCTGACGCTCGCGGGCGTGCAGTTCACCTTTCTGATCGGCGGCACGGTGATCGTGGAAAAGCTCTTTTCCTACGAGGGGCTCGGCAACCTTGCCATCGACGCGGTGATCAACCGCGACCTGCCGCTCATTCAGGGGATCGTGCTGGTCTTCGCGGTGCTCTTCATCCTGATCAACCTCGGCGTGGATCTGCTCTACGCCACGCTGAACCCGAGGCTGCGCAATGGGTGAAACGGCGCGCATCCCGCTGCGACTCTGGCTTTCGGGGGGCTGGCTCCTGATCGTCGTGCTCGCCGCGCTCTTCGCGCCCTGGGTCGCGCCACACGACCCGCTCGCGCAGGATCTCTTCCTCGAACGCCTGCCGCCCGTCTGGGTGGACGGCTCGGAGCCCGGCTACTGGCTCGGCACCGACTCGCTCGGCCGCGACGTGCTCTCGCGGATGATCCACGGCGCGCAGATCGCGCTCATCGTGGCCGTTCTCGCCGGCGGGGCGGCCTGCCTGATCGGCTCGGCGCTGGGGCTGGCGGCGGGCTATTTCGGCGGCTGGACGGATCGCATCATCGGCCGGATCGTGGACATCTGGATGAGCTTTCCGCCGGTCCTCTTCGCCATCCTTCTGGTGGCGGTCCTCGGCACCGGGCTGCACTCGGTCATCATCGCCATCGCGGTGATCGACTGGACGCGCTTCGCCCGCGTGATCCGCGCCGAGACGATGGGACAGGCGCAGATGGACTACGTGGACAGCGCCCTTGTCGTGGGCCGGTCGCGCATCGGCACCCTCGCCCGCGAGGTGCTGCCCAACGTGCTGCCCACCATCGGCGTGCTGCTCTCGCTCGAAATGGGCATCGCGGTGATCGTCGAGGCGATCCTGAGCTTCGTGAACCTCTCGATCGCGACCGACGATCCCACCTGGGGCGGGATGATCGCCGAGGGCCGCACGCAGATCCATTTCGCGTGGTGGGTGCTCGTCTTTCCGATGATCGCGCTCTTTCTCACCGTCCTCAGCTTCAGCCAGTTCGGCGAGGGGCTGAAGGACCGCCTCGACCCGGTGCTGCGATGACCGCGCCGGTCCTGCAGATCGAGGGGCTGAACGCCCGGATCGGCCGGTCCGGCCCCCGGCTCCTGCGCGAGGTGTCGCTCAAGGTCGCCGCCGGAGAGGTGCACGGGCTGGTGGGCGAATCCGGCGCGGGCAAGAGCATGATCGGCAAGGCCATCGCGGGGCTCCTGCCGCCGCCCGTGCGGGTGCATTCCGGGCGCATCCGCCTGCACGGCACCGACCTTGCCGCGCTCTCGCCCGGCGGGCGGCGCAAGCTGGTGGGCGAGCGGGTGGCGATCATCCCGCAGGACCCGCTCACCGCGCTCAACCCCTGCCGCCGCATCGGCGGGCAGATCACCGACCGGCTG
>NZ_JAWLFS010000218.1:0-5151 GCF_041685465.1 Rhodosalinus sp.
GGCACGACCATGCCGTAGTGCTCGATCGCCTCGCGCGTCTGGCGCACGATGCGCTTGCGCAGCTTGCGGAACTCGGTCGTCTGCGGCGCGCCGGCGAAAAGCGCGTGGATCGCGCCGTCGTCGGCGGGGGCGGTCGCGTGGTCCGTCATGCGAGACGTCATGCCAGAGCGGGACGCGTGAGGGAAGGCGGGCTCAGTCGCCGCGGTTGCCGGTCCGCGCGGGTGGGGCGCGGCGGTGCGCCTCGGGCTCCGGCACGTTGTCGATGCCCGAGCTGCCCCACGGATGGCAGCGCCCGATCCGCCGCAGGGCGAGCCAGCCCCCCCGAAGCGCGCCGTGTTTCTCGAGGGCCTCGAGCGCGTAGACGGAGCATGTCGGGTGGTACCGGCAGTTGAAGCCCACCCACGGCGAGAAGATCAGCCGGTAGGCCCGGACGGGCAGGGCGAAGAGGCGGGCCAGCGGGCTCATGCCGTCCCCGCGGCGCGGCGCGGCGCGTGCAGGCGGGCGAGCGCTGTCCTCAGATCATCGCGCAGGGCGTCGAAAGGCCGCTCGACCGTCACGCCCGGTCGCCCGATGAGCACGTAATCCCAGCCGGACCGACCCTCGTCCGGCAGCACCTCCTGCGCGAGGGCGCGCAGCCGGCGTTTCGCGCGGTTGCGTGTCACGGCGTTGCCGACCTTGCGCGAGCAGGTGATGCCGATGCCGACCTCGGGCCGGCCGTCGCGCCGGTCGCGCGCCTGCACGACCATGCCGGTCACGGCCTGCCGACGGGCGCGTGCGGCGGCGGTGAACTGCGCGCGCTTGCGCAGCTGCGCGAGCGGTGCCGGCGCCCTGCCGGGGTCGGACGTGGCCGCGGCGCCGGTCATGCGCGACGGCCCCGACCGTTCAGGCCGAAAGCTTCTTGCGGCCGCGGGCGCGGCGGGCGTTGAGCACCTTGCGCCCGGCCTTCGTGGCCATGCGTGCGCGGAACCCGTGACGGCGCTTTCGCACGAGGTTCGAGGGCTGGAAAGTACGTTTCATGGCGGGCGCTCCGTCTGTCTGTCGCGGTCCGGACCTGTTCCGGACCCGGCGGGCCGGGGCGACGCGCCGCCCGGGGCCCGGTCATGGAAAGCTGTCCTATAGGTGTGCGCCGCGCCGGTGTCAAACGCGCCGAGGCGCCGAACGCGTGCCACGCGGGCGGCCGCGCGCAATGTTGCAGGCATGGCCCGCGACCCGGCCCGGCGCGCACGTCGTCGTCACCCCGCATCAAGCGCGCGTGAACCCCCTGTCCTCCGGCCGCCGGCTCACGCATGTTCCCCGGGTAGCCGAGACCCGACGAAAGGCCCGATCGTGCGCGACATGACCCGACCCTCTCAGGACCGTCCCGTTCTTCGCCGACTGCCGATCCTCGTGATCCTCGCGGTCGCCGCGGCCGGGGCCGTTCTCTTCCGCGACCAGTTGACCTTCGAGACGCTGGCCGAGAACCGCGAGGCGCTGCTGGCCTTCCGCGACGCGAACTACGCGGCCGCCGCGGCGGCCTTCGTGGGCGCCTATGTCGGCATCGTCGCCTTTTCGCTGCCCGGCGCGACGGTGGCGACGCTGACCGGCGGGTTCCTCTTCGGGGTCTTTCCGGGGACGCTCTTCAACGTGCTCGCCGCCACCGCGGGGGCGACGGTGATCTTCCTCGCCGCGCGCTGGGGCTTCGGCGCGCGGCTGGCCGCGCGGATGGACGCCTCGGAGGGGCTGGTGCGGCGGATGAAGGCGGGGATCGACGCGAACCAGTGGCCGATGCTCTTTCTGATCCGGCTGGTGCCGGCGGTGCCCTTCTTCGCGGCGAATCTCGTGCCGGCCTTCGTGAACGTGCCGACGTATCGCTTCGTGGTCTCCACCTTCTTCGGGATCATGCCCGGCGCGCTCGTCTATACCTCGGTGGGCGCGGGGCTCTCCGAGGTCTTCGCCCGGGGCGAGACGCCGGATCTCGGGATCATCTTCGAGCCGCACATCCTCCTGCCGCTGCTGGGGCTCGCGGCGCTGGCGGCGGTGCCGCTCGTGCTCCGGGCCGTGCGCGGAAAGGCGGTGATCTGAGATGGATCGTATCGAGACGGATCTTCTGGTCATCGGCGCGGGCTCGGGCGGGCTCTCGGTGGCGGCGGGCGCGGCGCAGATGGGCGCGGACGTCACGCTGCTGGAGGGCGGCGCGATGGGCGGCGACTGCCTGAACTACGGCTGCGTGCCGTCGAAGTCGCTCCTCGCCGCGGCGAAGGTCGCCCACGGGCAGGCGCAGGCCGCCGCCTTCGGCATCGCCGACGTCGCGCCGCAGGTCGATTACGCCGCCGCCATGGGCCATGTGCAGGAGGTGATCGGCCGCATCGCGCCCCACGACAGCGAGGAGCGGTTCGAGGGTCTCGGCGTGCGGGTGATCCGCGCCTGGGGGCGTTTCGTCTCCGACCGCGAGGTCGAGGCGGGCGAGGCGCGCATCCGCGCCCGGCGCATCGTGATCGCCACCGGATCGTCGCCGGCCGTGCCGCCGATCCCGGGGCTCGAGTCGGTTCCCTATCTCACCAACGAGACGCTCTGGGACCTGCGCGAGCGGCCCGGTCACCTGATCGTCGTGGGTGGCGGGCCGATCGGCATGGAGATGGCGCAGGCGCACCGGCGGCTGGGCAGCGCGGTCACCGTCCTCGAAGGCGCGGCGGCGCTCGGCCGCGAGGACCCGGAGGCGGCGGCCGTCGTCCTCGACCGGTTGCGCGGCGAGGGCGTGGCGATCGAGGAGGGGGTGAGTGCCGCCGAGGTGCGGGGCGAGGCCGGCGACCTGGAGGTTGTGGCCGAGGATGGACGCAGCTTTCCCGGCACGCACCTCCTGATCGCGGTGGGGCGCAGGGCCAACACCGACGCGCTCGACCTCGACGCCGCGGGGATCGAGACGACGCGCACGGGGGTGAAGGTCGACGCGCGGCTGCGCACCACGAACCGCCGCGTCTTCGCCATCGGCGACGCGGCCGGCGGCATGCAGTTCACCCATCTCGCCGCCTATCACGCCGGCATCGTCATCCGGCAGGCGCTTTTCGGGTTGCCGGCCACCGCGCGCACCGACCATATCCCGCGCGCCACCTACACCGATCCCGAACTGGCGCAGGTGGGGCTCACCGAGGCCGAGGCGCGCGCGGCGCATGGGCCGAAGCTCGAGGTCGCGCGCTTCGATTACGCGGGCAATGACCGCGCGCTGGCCGAGCGAAAGCCCGAGGGCTTCGTCAAGGTCATGGTCGTCAAGGGCCGCCCCGTCGGCGCGACGATCGTCGGGCACCAGGCGGGCGAGCAGATCGCCCTCTGGGCGCTGATGCAGGCGGGCGGGCTGAAGATGAAGGCCGTCGCGGACATGGTCGCGCCCTATCCGACCATCGCCGAGGTCTCGAAACGCGCCGCAGGGGCCTATTTCTCCCCCCGGCTCTTTGATAGTGCTCTCGTCAAACGTGTCGTGGGGGCGGTCCAGACCTGGCTGCCCTGAACGCGCGCAGGCGGGTCGGCCATGCTCAACACGCTTTCCGGGCGCTTTCTCATCCTGACGGTGATCTTCGTCATGATCGCCGAGGTGCTGATCTTCGTCCCCTCGGTCGCGCGCTACCGCGAGAGCTTCCTGCTCGCGCGGCTGGAGCGGGCGCAGATCGCCTCGCTCTCGCTGCTCGCCGCCGACATGATCGAGCCCGACCTCGAGCGCGAGCTTCTGAAGAACGCGGGCGTCTACAACGTGGTGCTGCGCCGCGACGAGGCGCGCGAGCTCGTGCTCTCCTCGCCGATCCCGGCGCCGGTGCACGCGACCTTCGACCTGCGCGCGCCCTCGGCCGCCGTGCTGATCCGCGACGCCATGGCGCGCCTCGCCGACCCGGAGGAGCGCGTGATCCGCGTGATCGGCGCGCCCCTGCGCGACGCGGGGCTGCTCATCGAGGTCACGATGACCACCGCGGGCCTGCGCGCGGCGATGATCGACTACGGGCTGCGCATCCTCGCCCTCTCGGCGGTGATCTCGGCGGTGACCGGCGGGCTTCTCTTCCTCGCCGTGCGGGCGATCCTCGTGAAGCCGATCAGCCGCCTCGTCGGGCACATGCGCCATTACGCCGCCGCACCCGAGGACGCGACGCGGATCGTCGAGCCCTCCGGCCGCGGCGTGCGCGAGATGCGCGAGGCCGAGGCCGCGCTCGCGCGGATGCAGACCGACCTGACGCAGGCGCTGCGCCAGCGCGCACGCCTCGCGCAGCTCGGTTCGGCGGTCGCCAAGGTCAGCCACGACCTGCGCAACATTCTCACCTCCGCGCAGCTCTTCGTGGACCGAATCGAGGCGAGCGAGGACCCGCAGGTGACGCGCCTCGCGCCCAAGCTCGTCAATTCGATCCGCCGCGCGATCGGGCTCACCGAGAACGTGCTCGCCTTCGGTCGTGCGGAGGAGCCGCCGCCGACGCTCGCCCGCGTCGCGCTCGCCGAGCTCGTCTCCGACGTGGTCGAGAGCGAGCGGCTGGCCGTCGAGGACACGCAGGACATCAGCTTTTCCGAGGATGTGCCGGCCACGATGGCCGTGCGCGCCGACCCCGAGCAGCTCTACCGCGCGCTCGCCAACCTCCTGCGCAACGCGCGTCAGGCGCTTGCCGGGCATCCCGAGGGCGGCGAGATCGGGATCGCCGCGCGCGAGGAGGATGCCGCCTGGGTGATCGAGGTGACCGACACCGGCCCCGGCCTTCCCGAGAAGGCGCGCGAACATCTCTTCACGCCGTTCCAGGGCGGCGCACGCAAGGGCGGCTCCGGCCTCGGCCTGGCCATCGCGGCGGAACTCGTGCGCGGCCACGGCGGCAGCCTCGAGCTCGAACACACCGGAGCGGACGGCACCCGCTTCACGATCCGGCTGCCGAAGGGCGAGCTCGACTGAACACCGTCCCCGGATTTCCGCTTGCACCCCGCCGCGCTGGACGTTATCTGCCCCCCACCGCGCACCGGTAGCTCAGCTGGATAGAGTACTTGACTACGAATCAAGGGGTCGGGGGTTCGAATCCTCCCCGGTGCGCCACTTCTTTCCACCTTGGAACATAGCGCCTTTTTTTCCCGCGTCAGTCGCTCAAGCGGCGGGCGGGGTGGGGCACGTCGGAGCGTGTCGCGTTCAAGCGCCGTGACGCGACAGGCGCTCGCCCC
>NZ_JAWLFS010000219.1:0-5148 GCF_041685465.1 Rhodosalinus sp.
CGCAGGAAGGCGAGGTAGTTTAGCCCGTCGAGCCACTCGGCGTTGTCGACCATGAGCGCGTCCGTCTCGCCCGCGCCGTAGGTGACGTAGGCCGCGAAGACGCGCCGGATGCCCTCGATGTTCTCGGCGATCTGCTCGGGCGTGAGCAGCGGGCGCTCCTCGGCGCGGAAGGACGGGTCGCCCACCTTCGTCGTGCCCCCGCCCATGAGCGTGACGGGGCGGTGGCCCGTCTTCTGCAGCCAGCGCAGCATCATGATCTGGATGAGCGAGCCCACGTGCAGCGAGCGCGCCGTGGCGTCGAAGCCGATGTAGGCGGTCACCGGCCCGGCGGCGAGCGCCGCGTCCAGCGCCTCGGCGTCGGTGCAGCCGTGCAGGAAGCCGCGCTCGGCCATCACCTGCATGAAGTCGGATCTCGGTCGCTCGGTCATCGGCCCCCGCGCTCTTGCCTGCTGCGCGGCGCGTCTATACTGGCGGGAGCCGCGAAGGGGAAGGGCGATGATCGACGGACCGGTCTGGGCGCTCGGCGCGATGTCGGGCACCTCGCTCGACGGGGTGGACGCGGCGCTGCTCTGCACCGACGGCGTGCATGTCTCGGCCTTCGGCCGCACGGGGTACCGGGAGTACTCCGAACCCGAGCGCGCGGCGCTGCGCGCGGGACTGGGACGCTGGCCCGGCGAGGACCTGGGCGACGCGCCCCGCGTGGTGCAGCATGCGCATGACGTGCTCCTCGCCGAGTTCCCCGAGGCCGAGATCGTGGGCTTCCACGGCCAGACGCTCGCGCATGATCCGAAGGGCCGCGGCACGCATCAGGTCGGCGACGGCGCGGCGCTCGCGCGCGCGCTCGGGCGGCCGGTGGTGTGGGATTTCCGCTCCGCCGACGTGCGGCTCGGCGGCGAGGGCGCACCGCTCGCCCCCTTCTACCACTTCGCGCTGGCGAAATGGCTGGGCGCCGCGCGCCCGCTCGCCTTCCTCAACCTGGGCGGCGTCGGCAACCTGACCTGGATCGATCCCGCGCGCGCCGCGCCCGAAGAGACGGGCGCGCTGCTCGCCTTCGACACCGGGCCCGCGAACGCGCCGCTCGACGACCTGATGCAGGCGCGGCGCGGGCAGCGGTGCGATGCGGGCGGCGCGCTCGCGGCCGGGGGCCGCGTGGCTGCGGGCGCGCTCGAACGGGTGATGGCGGCCCATTACTTCGACCGGATGCCGCCCAAGTCGCTGGATCGGGGCGATTTCGGCTTTCTCTCTGAGCTGGTCGCGGCGCTCTCCGACGCCGACGCGGCGGCGACGTTGACGGCGGCGGTGGCGGCCTCCGTGATGCGCGGGATGGAACATTGCCCGGCGCCGCCCGAGCGGTTGCTCGTCACCGGGGGCGGGCGGCACAATCCGGTGATGATGGAGATGCTCGCCGCCGCGCTCGACTGCCCGGTGGCGCCGGTGGAGGCGGCGGGCCTCGACGGCGACATGCTCGAGGCGCAGGCCTTCGCCCATCTTGCCGTGCGCGTCGCGCGCGGCCTGCCCACCTCGGCCCCCGGCACGACCGGCGTGCGCGCCGCGGTGGGCGGCGGCACCATCTCGCGCCCGGCCTGAGGGCGCCTCCCGAGCGGTCGGGGCGGCGGGGTCGCGGATCGCCGCGGCCGTTCGATGCGGTGCGACTGCGTCAGGAATGCGGGCCAGCGCCGGCGAAAGAGCGCGCTCAGGCGCGCCGCCTGCCGCGGGCCAAGGGCCTTGCAAGGCCCTTGCCCAAGGCGCTTGCAAGCGCCTTGGCCCCTGTCCCCGCCCGGCGCGCTTCGCTATACCGGGGGCATGGTCTCCCGCGTCATTCCCGTCGAGCCCTTCGAGCTCATCGTTTTCGGCGCCACCGGCGATCTGGCGCGCAGGAAGATCCTGCCCGCGCTCTGGCGCCGCTTCCGCGCCGGGCAGATGCCCGAGGGCGCGCGGGTGATCGGCGCCGCGCGCACCGAGCTCGACACCGACGGCTGGCGGCGCATGGTGGCAGAGGCGATCGGCCCGGCCGAGGGCCTCGACGCCTTCCTCGCGCGGCTCGATTACGTCACGGTCGACGCCATGGGCGAGACGGGCTGGCCGGAACTCCGCGCGGCCTGCGGCGCGCCGGAGGTGCGGGCGGTCTATTTCTCGGTCGCGCCGACGCTCTTCGCGCCGCTCGCCGAGCGCGTGCGCGCGCACGGCCTTGCCGGGTCCGGCACCCGCGTGGTGGTCGAGAAGCCCTTCGGCCACGATCTCGCCTCGGCGCGCGCGCTCAACGCCGCGCTCGCCGCGCAGTTCTCCGAGGATCAGATCTACCGGATCGACCATTACCTCGGGAAGGAGACGGTGCAGAACCTGATGGCGGTGCGCTTCGGCAACATGCTCTTCGAGCCGCTCTGGAACGCGCAATACGTCGATCACATCCAGATCACCGTGGCCGAGCAGGTCGGCGTCGCCGGTCGCGCGGAGTACTACGATCACGCGGGCGCCATGCGCGACATGGTGCAGAACCACCTGATGCAGCTTCTCTGCCTGACCGCGATGGAGCCGCCCGCGCGCTTCGAGCCGGGCGCGGTGCGCGACGAGAAGCTCAAGGTGATCCGCGCGCTCGAGCCGCCGCGCTGGCTCGTGCGCGGGCAGTACGGCGCGGGGCAGGGGCAGGCGGCCTACGTCGACGACGTGGGCGCCCCCGCGAGCGGGACGGAGACCTTCGTCGCCCTGCGCGCCGAGGTCGGCAACTGGCGCTGGGTGGGCACGCCCTTCTACCTGCGCACGGGCAAGCGGCTCTCGGCGCGCTCCTCCGAGATCGCCGTGGTCTTCAAGGACACGCCGCATTCGATCTTCGGCATCGACGCGGGCGCGCACCGCAACATCCTCGCCATCCAGCTTCAGCCGAACGAGGGCATGAAGCTCTGGATGACGATCAAGGAACCGGGGCCCGGGGGCATGCGCCTTCTCGACGTGCCGCTCGACATGACCTTCGCCGAGACGCTGGGGCCGGACGCCGATCTCATCGCCGACGCCTACGAGCGGCTGATCATGGACGTGATCCGGGGCAATCAGACCCTCTTCATGCGCGGCGACGAGGTGGAGGCGGCCTGGGCCTGGACCGATGCCGCGATCGCGGGCTTCGAGTCCGCCGGCGAGCGGCCCGAGGTCTATCCCGCCGGCTCCGACGGGCCGCGCGGCGCCGAGCGCATGATGGCGCGCGACCAGCGCCTCTGGCGCGAGATCGCGGACTGAGCGCGGCGGGGCTTGCCCGCGCCGCGCCGTGCGGGCAGGAATGGAAGCCGGGCTGCGGGAGGACGCGATGGAGATCGTCGAGTATGCCGACCGGGAGCTGATGGCGATCGACCTCGCCAACAAGCTCGCGGGATCCTTGCGCGCCGCGCTCGCGCGGTCGGAGCGCGTGCTCTTCGCCGTGCCGGGCGGATCGACGCCGGGGCCGGTCTTCGACGCGCTCTGCGCGGCGCGGATCGACTGGGCCTCGGTGGACGTGCTGCTCACCGACGAGCGCTGGGTGCGGCCCGACCATCCGCGCTCCAACACGCGGCTGGTGCGCGAGCGGCTGCTGGTGGAGCGGGCCGCCGCGGCGACGCTCCTGCCGATGTATCAGCCGACCGACACGCCGGAGGAGGCCGTCGCCCGCGTGACCGAGGCGATCGCGCCGCATCTGCCGATCGCGGTGCTCCTGCTCGGCATGGGCGACGACGGGCACGTCGCCTCGCTCTTTCCGGGGACCGAGGGGCTCGCCGCCGCGCTCGCCGAGGACGCGCCCCCGGTCATGGCGCTCCGCCCGCCGGAGGCGGACGAGCCGCGGCTCACGCTGACGCGGCCGGTGCTCGACGGCGCGCTCTCCAAGCATCTCGCCGTGGTCGGGGAGGCAAAGCGCGAGACGCTGGAGCGGGCGCAGCGCCGGACGGAGGCCGAGGCCCCGGTGCGCGCGGTCTTTTCCGGGCTGACCGTGCACTGGGCGCCATGAGCGCGGCGGCGGATCTCTGGGCGCGGCTGGACGCGCTGCGCGACGCACACGAGGGCCGGCGCATCGCCGCGCTCTTCGAGGCCGACCCCGAGCGCGCGGCGCGCTTTTCGGTGCGCGCCGGGGGGATGCTCCTCGACTATTCCAAGACCGCGATCGATGCCTCGGTGCGCGCCGCGCTCCTCGATCTCGCGCGGGAACGGGATGTCACGGGGCGCGCGCGCGCCATGATGGCGGGCGGGATCGTGAACGAGACCGAGGGGCGCGCCGCGCTGCACACCGCGCTCCGCGCGCCCGAGGACGCGGGACCGATCGAGGTCGGGGGCCGCGACGTTCTGGCGGAGGTGCACGCGACGCTGCGGCGGATGGAGGCCTTCGCCCGCGACGTGCGCGCGGGCCGCGCGCGGGGGCAGGGGGGCGCCTATACCGATATCGTCAACATCGGCATCGGGGGCTCCGACCTCGGCCCGGCGATGGCGGTGCGCGCGCTCGCGCCTTACGCCGACGGGCCGCGCTGCCATTTCGTGGCCAACGTGGACGGCGCCGACATTGCCGACACGCTCGCCGGGCTCGATCCGGCGCGCACGCTGGTGATCGTCGCCTCCAAGACCTTCACCACCGTCGAGACCATGACCAACGCCGAGACCGCGCGCACCTGGATGCGCCGGGCGGTCGCAGAGCCGGCGGCGCAGTTCGCGGCGCTTTCCACCGCCGCCGAGCGCACCGGTGCCTTCGGCATCCCCGGCGAGCGGGTCTTTCCCTTCGCCGACTGGGTGGGCGGGCGCTACTCGATGTGGGGGCCGATCGGGCTGTCGCTGATGATCGCGATCGGGCCGGAGCGCTTCCGCGAGATGCTCGCCGGCGGGCACTGGATGGACCGGCATCTCCTCGAGGCGCCGCTCGAGGCGAACCTGCCGGTGATGCTGGCGCTCACCGGCCTCTGGCACGCGCAGGTCTGCGGGCACGCGACGCGCGCCGTGCTGCCCTACGACCAGCGCCTTGCGCGGCTGCCGGCCTACCTTCAGCAGCTGGAAATGGAATCGAACGGCAAGGGCGTGACCGTCGCGGGCGACGCGCCCGCGCGTCCCACGGCGCCGGTCGTCTGGGGGGAGCCCGGGACCAACGCGCAGCACTCCTTCATGCAGCTCGTCCACCAGGGCACGCAGGTCGTGCCCTGCGAGTTC
>NZ_JAWLFS010000019.1:0-20687 GCF_041685465.1 Rhodosalinus sp.
CCGCGACCGACCGCGTGATGATCTGCGGGTCGATGGACATGCTGCACGACAGCAAGGCGCTCTGCGAGGCGGCCGGGCTCAACGAAGGCTCGAACAGCGAACCCGGCGCCTACGTCGTCGAGCGCGCCTTCGTGGACTGACCGCGACCGGCACGCCCGGAGGCTGCGGCCTTGGACGACGCGCCCTGACCGGCGGGGGTCACGCGTTTGCCAAGCCCGGCGTTGGCGGATATCGCTCGGCCGGAGAGCCACGTCGGAGGACGGAAGATGACGGCAGGGATGATCGGGGTGATCGGCGGCTCCGGCCTCTACGAGGTCGAGGGGCTGGAAGACGCGGCGTGGCACGAGGTGGAGACGCCGTGGGGCGCGCCCTCCGACGCGATCCTGACCGGCCGACTCGACGGAACCGGGATGGCCTTCCTTCCGCGGCACGGGCGCGGGCATCCGCTCGACCCGGCCTCGGTGCCCTACCGCGCCAACATCGCCGCACTGAAGGCACTCGGCGTGACCGACGTGATCTCGGTGTCCGCCGTGGGCTCCTTCCGCGAGGCGATGGCGCCCGGCGACTTCGTGGTGGTGGATCAGTTCATCGACCGCACGACAGGCCGCGCGGCGAGCTTCTTCGGTCCGGGCTGCGTGGCGCACGTGAGCCTCGCCCATCCGACCTGCGCGCGCCTCGCCGACGCGGCGGAGGCCGGCGCCTCGGCCGCCGGCGCGACGGTACACCGGGGCGGCACCTACCTCGCCATGGAAGGGCCGCAGTTCTCGACCCTCGCGGAAAGCCGGATGTACCGCGAGGTCTGGGGCGCCGACGTGATCGGCATGACGAACATGCCCGAGGCGCGCCTCGCCCGCGAGGCGGAGCTCTGCTACGTCACCGTCGCCATGGTGACCGATTACGACAGCTGGCATCCCGACCACGGGGAGGTGGAGATCACCCAGATCCTCGCCACCGCCGCGGCCAATGCCGACAAGGCCCGCGCGATGATCCGCGCCCTTCCCGAGCTCCTCTCGGGGCCGTCCGGGCCCTGCCCGCACGGCTGCGACCGCGCGCTCGAGCACGCGATCCTGACCGCGCCGGCGGCGCGCGACGCACTGGTGGTGGACCGGCTCAAGACGATCGCGGGGAGGGTCCTGTGAGCGGGACGGCGGAGCGTGAGGTGCGCGACTACATCCGCACCATCGTGGATTTCCCGCACGAGGGCATTCTCTTCCGTGACGTGACGACGCTCTTCGCCGATCCGCGCGGCTTCCGCATGGCGGTGGACCGGATGCTGCATCCCTACCTGGGCGGGCGGATCGACAAGGTCGCGGGGCTCGAGGCGCGGGGGTTCATTCTCGGTGGCGCGGTGGCGCACCAGCTCGGCTGCGGCTTCGTGCCCGTGCGCAAGAAGGGCAAGCTGCCGGCGGCGACGATCAGCGAGTCCTATCAGCTCGAATACGGCGAGGCCGTGGTCGAGGTGCACGACGACGCGGTGCAGCCGGGCGAGAGCGTGCTGATCGTGGATGACCTGCTCGCCACCGGCGGCACGGCGCAGGCGGGCATCCGGCTCATGCAGCGCCTCGGCGCCGATATCCTCGGCTGCGCCTTCATCGTCGAGCTTCCCGACCTCGGCGGGCGCGCGAAGCTCGAGGCGCTCGGCATCGAGGCGCGTGCGCTGTGCACCTTCGAAGGGCTCTGAACCGCGCCTGTTAAGCCTTCAGCAATAATTTCGTGGCATGTCGATTGCATCCGCAGTCCGACGCCCGGTGCCGCCTGCCGGGCCCGGCCGACCGACGGAAGGGGATGCCGATGGCACGGATCGAGCGACTGGCCTGCGATTTCGAGGCAGGCACGACGCGGCCGGCGACAGCAGAACGGCGCGATGACGCGCGACAGGAGGCGCCTGGGCCGGCGATCGGCGCGGCGTTCCTCTCGGTTCCTGCGGCCCTGCTGGCCCTCGCGGTGGCGCTGATCGCTGGCGCGGGCCTTGCCGCGGCGCTGGGCCTCGCACTGGCCGCACAGATGGGCGTCTTCGCCGCCGGACTCGCCTGGGGGTGCCTCGTGCTCCGCGGGTGACGGGTGTGCGCCCATGGAGCGCGTCGCGCGGGCCGGTTGCGCCCTCTCCTCGCACGGACGGGTTGAAGGTCAAGGCGCTTGATCTCGTAGGACCATGCGCCCCCCTCTCCTCGCGCGGGCGGGGTGCCCTCCACGCGCGGCGCTCCCATAGGTCAGCCCTCGCCCGTCTCCTCGCGCGGGCGGGTTGCCCCCGCCCACCGCCTTGACATGAACGCCATGCGATGCGCGCGGCAGGTCGCGATGCGCTCCCTCCCGGGAAACCGCGTGCCGGCCCGGGCGTGTCCCGCCTCATGACCCCGACGCCCGATCTGCATGCGCCTTTCGTGGTTTACCCGGGGAACATGACCGGTCAGGACTGCGTTGATAGGGTGGTGACGCCTTGCGCCCTTGCCTTCGACACGTCGGGGCTGCAGACGCAGGGCGCCCGACACGATATAGAGAAAGCGAAACCCGTGGTCAGGATCGAGCGACTGGACAAGCACGCCGAGGAGTGGCCGGATGCCGATGATCGCACGCGTGAGGCGTTGCCGAGCGGCCCCGGCGTGGCGACCGTCGCCGTTCTGGCGTCTGCTCCGGTTGCCGTGCTCGCGTTCCTTGGGGCGCTGATCGTCGGGCAGGGCCTCCTGTCCGCCCTGGGCCTTGCCCTGCTCTCGCAAGTCGGGGTCGTCGTCGTCGTGGTCTTATCGGCGGCGATCGCGCTACGGTCCTGATCCGGCCTCCCGCCCCGCCCCGCTCAGGGCGTACGCAGCACCGCGCCGGGGTTCATGATGCCGGCCGGGTCCAGCGCCGCCTTGATCGCGCGCATCGCGGCGAGCTTGGCAGGGTCGGCGTAACGCTCCAGATCCGGCACCTTGAGCCGCCCGACGCCATGCTCGGCGGCGACGGATCCCGCGAGGTCGTGCACGATGTCGTGGACACAGCGCTTGATCGCGTCGCGCTGATCTTCGTGATCGGCCCGCCTGCGCCCAGGCGCGGGGAAGACGTTGTAGTGCAGGTTGCCGTCGCCCACGTGCCCGAAGCAGTTGATGCGGAACGCGCCGAGCTCGCCGAGCGCGGCGCCGGCGCGGTCGATGAACTCGGGAATCGCGGCGAGCGGCACCGAGATGTCGTGGCTCGAGATCGCGCCGATCAGCCGGTTCGCCTCGGGGATGCGTTCGCGCACTGACCAGAACGCGGCGCGCTGCGCTTCCGACTGCGCGATCAGCCCGTCGTGGGCCAAGCCGGCCTCGACCGCCTCGGCGAAGAGCGCCTCGAGCGCCTCCGAGGGATCGAGCCCGGCGGCGAGGCCCACCTCGATCAGCACCGACCACTCCGGCGGCTCGGACCAGGGCAGGCGCGTCTCCGGCAGCGTCTCGGCGAGAAAATCCATGCCCTGCCGGTGCATGATCTCGAAGGCGGAGACGCCCTCGGCCAGCCGGTCGCGGGCGAGCGCCAGCAGGTCGAGCGCGGCCGCCGGATCGCGCACCGCGAAGAGCGCCGTCCCCTCCCCCGCCGGGCGCGGGTGGAGCGCGAGCGTCGCCGCGGTGATGATGCCGAGCGTCCCTTCCGCCCCGATCAGCAGATCGCGCAGGTCGTAGCCGGCATTGTCCTTCCGGAGCCGCGTCAGCCCGTGCCAGAGCCGCCCGTCGGGCAGCACCGCCTCGACGCCGAGGCAAAGCGCCCGCGCGTTGCCGTAGCGCAGGGTGTTGATCCCCCCCGCGTTCGTCGCGAGCAGCCCGCCGATGCGCGCCGTCCCCTCGGAGGCGAGCGAGAGCGGGAAGAGCCGCCCGGCGTCCGCGGCGGCCGACCGGATATCGGCGAGCACCGCCCCCGCCTCGGCGGTGAGCACGTTCTCGCGCGCGTCGACGCTGCGGATCGCGCTCATGCGGTCGAGCGAGAGGATCACGGGCCGCGGCCCCTCTGTCGCGATCTGCCCTCCGACAAGGCCCGTGCCGCCGCCGTAGGGCACCACGGGGACGCGTGCCTCGGCGCAGGCGCGGACGATCTCGGCCACCTCCTCGGCGGAGGCCGGCCGCGCGAGCACGCCGCCCCGCCCCTGCCACCGCCCGCGCGGCTCCTCCAGATGCGTGGGCGTCGGAACGCCGATCCGCCCCTCCGGCAGGGCTGCTGCCAGCCGCCCGGCGAAGGCGGCGTCCGCCTCGGAGAGCCCCGGGCCACCGTCCATCATGCGCGCCACCCCCGCATCAGTCGCGCAGGCGCCGGGGCTGCAGGAAGACGACCGTCGGCCGCTCCGGCAGGTCGCCGAGGCTCACGTCGACGTAGGGCCGCGTCTCATCGACGATGGCGAAGTCGTCGGTCATCCCCTCGCGGAAGCGGCCGAGCGAACTGCCCGAGAACCAGTGCATCGGCAGCACCACCGAGGCGCGCAGCCGCTTCAGGACGGCGATCATGTCGTCGAGCGCCATGGTGTAGCCCCCGTCCACCGGGGCCATGACCACGTCGAGCCGCCCGAGCGCGGCGAACTGCGCCTCCGTCGGCACATGGTGGAGATGCCCCAGGTGCCCGATGCAGAGCCCGCCCACCTCGAAGACGAAGATGGAGTTGCCGCGCGGCTCGTCCGTTCCGCCGGCGCCGCGCCGGATGTCGGTCGAGACGTTGCGCACCAGCATCTCGCCGAGGTCGAGGTGATGCTCGATCCCGGCGCCGAACTCCTCGCCCCAGCCGCGCAGGACATGCGGGATCGCCGGGTCGGGATTGGCCGTCCAATGCGTCGAATGGGCGTGGTTCATGGTGACCACGTCGGGGATCAGCTCGGTGTTGCCGATGAAGCCGGTGTAATCGGTCACCGCCGTCAGCCCGCCGGGCGTGCGGATCAGGAAGGAGGCGTGGCCGAGAAAGCGCAGGCGCACGGTATACTCCGGCAGCGCCTCCCGGTGGCTCGGTTGCGTCGAGGCGCGCCACAGGCGCGCGGCCGGCGGCGCGGCGGCGCTGCGGTAGTCGATCCCCGGCGCGGCCTCGGCGATGGCGATGCAGTGGCTGGGGCGGCGCTCCGCCTCGCCGTCCTGCGCGGCGGCGGGCAGGGCGAGGCACGCGGCGAGCGCGGCGGCGAGCAGTCGAATCATGGTCCGGCACCTCCTCGATGACGAGAAGATAGGCCATCCGCACGCCGCGTCAGCCCCGCGATGGGCGCATCGGCCCCGCGCGGGGCCTCTTCGCGAGGCGCGCCCGGTCGGGTGCGACGCGCCGCGCGCTCAGCCCGCATCGGTCCGCCCGCGTCGGTCGGCGCGCAGCGCGGCGTAGAGGACATGCGTCCGCCAGCGCCCGGCGATCTGAAGATAGCTCTGCGCGACGCCCTCGTACTTGAAGCCCACCTTCTCCAGAAGCCCGCGCGAGGCAGTGTTCTCGGGCAGGCAGGCGGCCTCCAGCCGCGAGAGGTCGAGCTTCGTCCAGGCGTGGTGCACGACCGCCTCCAGCGCCTCGCGCATGTAGCCCTGCCGGGCGTAGGGCGCGCCGATCCAGTAGCCGAGCGTGCTCGACTGCGCTGGGCCGCGGCGGATGTTGTCGAGCGTGACGGCCCCGATAAGGCGCTGATCGTCACGCCTGATCAGGAAAAGCGGCACCGCCGTGCCCTGCCCGATCGCGCGGCCGGCCCAGTAGACCCGGTTCGTGAAGGCCTTGCGCGTCAGGTGATCCTCGGCCCAGGCAGGTTCCCACGGCACGAGGAACTCCTGCGACTCACGGCGCAGGCCGGTCCAGTCGCGGAAATCGGCGTGGGTCGGCGGGCGAAGCGTCATGCGCTCGGTCTCCAGCCGGACCTTCCGCCGCGGCGGGAACATCAGGCCGCCCGGCGCGCCTGCAGCGCCTCGAAGGCGGGGGCGCGGTCCAGCGGGCCATAAAGGGCAAGCGCCATGGGCGCCTGACCGGCGATGCGGGCGCCCGCCTCGCGCAGCTCGGAACGGGTGACGGCGTCGATGCGCGCCGCGGTCTCCGTCACGCCGGGCACATGGCCGTAGACCTGTACCATGCGCGCAAGGCGTTCGGCGCGGTTCGACGGGCTTTCGAGCCCCATGAGCAGGCCCGCCTTCATCTGCGCGCGGGCGCGGGCGATCTCGGCCTCGGAAAGATCCTCGGCCGCGCGGGCGAGCTCGTCGAAGGTGAGTGCCGCCAGGTCGCCGAGCGCCTCGCCCCCGGTGCCCGCATAGATCGTGAGACACCCGGTGTCGGCGTGCGCACCGGCCTGCGCGAAGATCGTGTAGCAGAGGCCGCGCTTCTCGCGGATCTCCTGGAAGAGGCGGCTCGACATGCCGCCGCCGAGGGCCACGGACCAGACCTGCGCCGCGTAGAGCAGCGGGTCGGAATAATCCGGCGCCTCGAAGGCGAGCGCCATGTGCGCCTGCTCCAGCGGCTTGTCGCGCCGGATTTCGCCGCCGCGGAAGACGGCGGGCGCGGGCGCGGGCGCGGGCCGGGGGGCGAGATGTCCGAAGTGCCGCTCCGCGAGGCGCATCAGGGCGTCGTGGTCCACGTCGCCCGCGGCGGCGAGGATCATCTGCCCCGGTGCGTAATGCTCGGTCACGAAGCGCGCGAGGTCGTCACGCCCGAAACGCTCCACGCGCTCGGTCGGGCCGAGGATCGGGCGGCCGAAGGGCTGGCCGGGATAGGCGGCCTCCTGCAGCCAGTCGAAGACGATGTCGTCCGGCGTGTCGAGCGCCTGCCCGATCTCCTGCAGGATCACGCCGCGTTCGACCTCGATCTCCTCGGGCGCGAAGGCGGGGGCGAGCAGGATGTCCGCGATCACGTCGAGGGCGAGCGGCACGTCCTCGCCCAGCACGCGGGCATAATAGGCCGTCGCGTCGCGCGAGGTGTAGGCGTTCATGTAGCCGCCCACGTCCTCGATCGCCTCGGCGATCTGGAGCGCGCTGCGCCGCTCGGTCCCCTTGAACGCCATGTGTTCGAGGAAATGCGCGACGCCGCACTCGCTTTCCCGCTCGTCGCGCCCGCCGGCGCAGACCCAGACCCCGACGGCAGCGGAGGCGAGGCCGGGCATGTGTTCGGTCACGACCCGAAGGCCGTTCGGCAGGGTGTCGAGGCGGGTGGTGGGCACGGTCAACGGCGAAGGCGCTCCCTGATGAGATGCTGGATGGCGGCGAGGTCATTGGGCACGGTGGTCGCCCGCTCCGGGCGCTCATAGAGGTTCGCCATGCTGGGGGGAAGGGCCGGGCGCACGCCGGTCGCCGCCTCCACCGCGTCGGGAAACTTCGCCGGATGCGCGGTGGCCAGCGTGACCATCGGCACATGGGGGTCGCGCGCGCCTTCGGCCACATGCACGCCGACGGCGCTGTGCGGGCAGAGAAGCTCCCCCGTGGCCTCGCGCGTGCGGGCGATCGTGTCGCGCGTCTCCTCTTCAGAGGCGCGGCCCGAGGCGAAGACCTCGCGCAGGCGCGCCAGCGCGCCCTGGCTCAGCGCGAAGCCGCCCCGTGCCTTCTGCTCCTCCATGAGCTGTGCGACCGCCGCGCCGTCGCGGTCGTAGACGTCGAAGAGCGCACGCTCGAAGTTCGAGCTCACCTGAATGTCCATCGAGGGGCTGATGGAGGGCACGACCCCCTCGGCCTCGTAGCGCCCCGTCGTCAGGCAGCGGTGCAGGATGTCGTTCTGGTTGGTGGCCACCACGAGCTTGTCGACCGGAAGCCCCATGCGCTTCGCCACGTAGCCCGCGAAGACGTCGCCGAAGTTGCCGGTGGGCACGGTGAAGGAGACCCGGCGCTGCGGCGCACCGAGGCTCGCCGCGGCGGTCATGTAATAGACCGTCTGCGCCAGCACCCGCGCCCAGTTGATCGAGTTCACCGCCGCGAGCCCCACCGCGTCGCGGAAGGCGTGATCGTTGAACATGTCCTTCACGCGCGCCTGAGCCGCGTCGAAGTCCCCCTCGATGGCGAGCGCGTGCACGTTCGCCTCCGCCGGGGTGGTCATCTGCCGGCGCTGCACCTCCGAGACGCGGCCCTCGGGGAAGAGGATGAAGACGTCCACGTTGTCGAGCCCGCGGAACGCCTCGATCGCGGCGGAGCCGGTGTCGCCGCTGGTGGCGCCCACGATGCAGATGCGCTCCCCCCGCCGCGCGAGCGCGGCCTGGAAGAGTTGCCCGATGAGCTGCATCGCGAAGTCCTTGAAGGCGAGCGTCGGGCCGTGGAAGAGCTCCAGCAGGAAATGGTTGGGCGCGAGCTGCTTCAGCGGCGCGCGCGCGTCGTGACGGAAACCGGCGTAGGCGCGGCCGATCATGTCGGAGAGCGCCTGTTCGCCGAAGGCATCGCCCACGAAGGGGGAGATCACGCGATGCGCGGCCTCTTCGTAGGACATGCCCGCCAGTGCGGCGATCTCGCCCGGCGCCATCTCCGGGATGCGTTCGGGCACGTAGAGCCCGCCGTCGCGGGCCAGGCCGGCGAGCATCGTCGCCTCGAAGTCGAGCGCGGGCGCCTGCCCGCGGGTGGACACGTAATGCATCAGGCCGTCCTTCGCGCGGTGCGCCACAGCAGATACCCCGTCATCGCCACCCAGACGACAGCCAGCCCGAACCAGGTGACGGCGTATTCGAGGTGATCGTTCGGAATCCCGCTGGTGTCCACCGGCAAGGGCGTGATGCCGGGCGCGGGCGGGTTTTCCTGCCGCACCACGAGAAGGAGTGGCTCGGTGCCGAGCACTTCGGCCATCGGCCCCAGATCGCGGGCATACCAGTAGTTCCCGGCCGGATCGTTTTCCGGCGTCGAGGAATTGCGATCCTCGGGCCAGTGCAGGTTGCCGGTCACCGTCACCGCGCCGGTGCGGCGATCGGCCGCCTTCGCCTCATCCGGTATGAAACCCCGGTCGAGCAGCAGCCGGCGCCCCGCCTCCGTCTCGAAGGGGGCGACGATGCGGAAGCCCGCGCCCTGCGCCTTGGTCGAGACGAGGACGTGCAGCTCTTCGTCGCCGACGGCGCCCTCGGCGCGCACGGGCAGATAGCGATCCGCCTCCGGGTCCGGATCGGCGGGCAAGACCACCGGATCGGCGGCGATGCGCGCCTCGATGTCGGCCAGCAGCGCCTCCTTCCAGGCGAGGCGCTCGACCTGCCAGATGCCGAGGGCGATGAGCACCGCCGCCCCGGCGATCCCGATGGCCAGCGGTCCGATGAAGCGTCGCATGACCCCTCCCATACGAAGGGCGCGCGGCCGGACCGCGCGCCCCGAAACCCTTGGTGCCTGTGTCGACTCAGCCGCCCCAGACGTAGATCACGGCGAAGAGGAAGAGCCAGACGACGTCCACGAAGTGCCAGTACCAGATCGCCGCCTCGAAGCCGACGTGCTTTTCGGGGGTAAAATGCCCCTTCATCAGCCGGATCAGGCAGACGAGGAGGAAGATCGTCCCGATGATCACGTGCGCGCCGTGGAAGCCTGTCGCCATGAAGAAGTTGGCGCCGTAGATGTTGCCGGCGAAGCCGAAGGCGGCGTGATCGTATTCGTAGGCCTGCAGGAAGGTGAAGATCACGCCGAGCACGATGGCGATGATCAGGCCGCGCTTCACGTCCTCGCGGTTGTTCTCCTCGACGAGGGCGTGGTGCGCCCATGTCGCGGCAGCCCCCGAGCAGAGCAGGATCAGCGTGTTGATGAGCGGCAGGTGCCAGGGATCGAAGGTCTCGATCCCCGCGGGCGGCCACTGCCCGTCCACCGCCGGGCTCATGCCGTCGGGGTCCATCGGGTAGAGCGCGTGCTTGAAGAAGCTCCAGAACCATGCCGCGAAGAACATCACCTCGGACATGATGAAGAGGATGAAGCCGTAGCGCAGCCCGATGCGCACCACCGGCGTGTGGTCGCCCGCGCGGCTCTCGGCGACGACGTCGGCCCACCAGCCGAACATCGTGTAGGCCACGCCGACGAGCCCGATCAGGAAGACCCACGGCCCGCTGCCGTGCATCCAGAGTACCGAGCCGAACAGCATCACGAAGGTCGAAACCGCCCCGATCAAGGGCCAGATCGACGGGCTCAGAATGTGGTAATCGTGGTTCTTGGCGTGTGCCATCGCTTTCCCCCGGGACCTTTTGGCGTCAGTTCGGTTTGGTTGCGGCGCGGGCGCCGGTGTCGAGTGCGGCCTGCTCGGTCGCCTCGGCGGGCAGGTCCGTCTCGTAGAAGGTGTAGCTGAGCGTGATGGTATGGATGTGCTTCGCGTCGCGGTCGTCGACGATATCGGGATCGACGTAGAAGGTCACCGGCATCTCCACCCGCTCGCCCGGGTCGAGCACCTGCTGCTCGAAGCAGAAGCAGTCGATCTTCGTGAAGAACCCGCCCGCGTCGAAGGGCGCGACATTGTAGCTCGCCGTGCCGGCGACGGGTTCGTCGGTCGGGTTGTAGGCCTCGTAGAAGACAAGGCCCGTCTCGCCGATGCGAAGCTCCACCTCGCGCTGCATCGGCTTGAACTCCCACGGCATGTCGCGCTCGAGCGAGCCGTCGAAACGCACCTTTATCGTGCGGTCGAGGATCTCGTCCGAATCGGCCGTTGCGGTGCTCGTGGCGCCGCCGTAACCGGTGACCCGGCAGAACCAGTCGTAGAGCGGCACCGAGGCCCAGGCCATGCCGCCCATGAAGAGCACCACGCCCAGCGCCTGCGCGACCGTGCGGGGCTTGCCTTTCGGAATGAGCGTCATGTCCCCTCCTGATGCGGCGGCGTGAAGGTCCCGTCGGAGACCTTCGCAACCGTCAGACCGAACATCACCGCGATGAAGGCCACGAGCAGGAGCGCGACCCCGAGGTTGCGCCCGAAGCGGCGGCGGTGGATCTCGTGCGTCTTGGCGATACTCATCAGACACCTCCCAGAGGGCCGATCCGGTCGATTCCGGCCTCGGCCAGGATCGCGCCGAAATGGGCGAAGAGATAGATCAGCGACAGTTTGAAGAAGCGTTTCTCGACGCGGTAGTCGTCAACCTCGGCCATGACCTCGTCGCGCCGCCAGATCGCCCAGGCGCCCTTGAGGAAGAGCGCGTTGAGCACGACCGCGACGACGAGGTAGACCGGCCCGCCGATCGCGGTGAACCCGGTGCCCACCGCCAGCGCGGCGAGGAGCACGGTGTAGACCAGCACCTGCGCCCGCGTCGCCGGCCGGCCGTGCGTCACCGTGAGCATGGGCACGCCCGCGTCGTCGTAGTCCGAGCGCATGAAGAGCGCGAGCGCCCAGAAATGCGGCGGCGTCCACATGAAGATGAGCGCCACCATGAGCCACGGCTCCAGCGCGAGCGAGCCCGTCGCCGCCGCCCAGCCGATGAGCGGCGGGAAGGCCCCCGCGAGGCCGCCGATGACGATGTTCTGCGGCGTCGTGCGCTTCAGCCACATGGTGTAGACGACCACGTAGAAGAAGATCGTGAAGGCGAGCCACGCCGCGGCGAGCCAGTTGGTGGCGAGCCCCAGCATCACCACCGAGAAGCCCGAGAGCGCGAGGCCGACGGCCAGCGCCTCTTCCGGGGCGACGCGGCCCGACGGCACGGGCCGGCGCCGGGTGCGCCGCATCACCGCGTCGATGTCGGCGTCCCACCACATGTTGAGCGCGCCCGAGGCGCCGCCGCCCACCGCGATGAAGAGGATCGCGGCGAAGCCCACCATCGGGTGCACGGGCGCCGGCGCGGCCAGCAGGCCGACCAGCGCGGTGAAGACCACCAGCGTCATGACCCGCGGCTTGAGCAGCGCGACGTAGTCGCCGAACTCGGCCTCGCCTGCCGCCGCGCGCTCGCTCTGAAGGCTCGTGTCGGTCATCGGATGTTCCAAGTCCTGGACGGAGCGTACCCGCGGGCGGCCATGCCGCCGCGGGCATGCCCGGTCATTCGGCCGAAGCCACCTGCACGGAGGACGGGCCCTCGGCGTATTCGGCCTGCGCGTTGTCGAGCCAGGTGTCGTAGTCCTCCTGGCTGACCACCTTCACCGTGATCGGCATGTAGGCGTGGTCCTTGCCGCAGAGCTCGGAGCACTGACCGAAGTAGACGCCCTCCTTCTCGGGCGTGAAGTGCAGCTCGGCGAGGCGGCCGGGCACCGCGTCCTGCTTCACGCCGAAGGCCGGAATCGTCCACGAATGGATCACGTCGGCCGCGGTCACCTGCATCACGACCGTCTTGTTCACCGGCACCACCACCGCGGTGTCGGTGGCCAGCAGGTACTCGTCGCGATTGTAGCCGTACTCCTCGAGCTCGTCCTTCGCCAGCATGAAGCTGTCGAAGCCGAAGTCCTCGTCGACGTACTCGTAGCCCCAGAACCACTGGTAGCCCGTCGCCTTGATGGTGACGTCGGCCTCCGGGATCACCTGCTGCTTGAAGAGCACCGGCAGCGAGAAGGCGCCGATGAAGACGAGGATGATCACCGGCACCACGGTCCAGGCCACCTCGATCGGCGTGTTGTGCGTGAAGCGCGCCGGCTCGGGGTTGGCGCGCTTGTTGAAGCGCACGATCACGAAGAGAAGCAGGCCGAGGACGAAGAGCGTGATCGCCGTGATGATCACGAGCAGCATCCCGTCGAGCCACTGCAGATCGCGCGCGAGTTCGCTCGCGGCGGGCTGGAATCCCATGCCGCCGTCCTTCGGGCTGCCGATGATCTCGAGCCCTTCGGTGGCGGACTGCGCCGTGGCGGCGGTTGCGGTCAAGCTGGCCCCGAGGCCGGCAAGAATGGTCTTGATGGTCATGCATCACCCGGTTGGCTGCCGGGACGCTTACCCGCCGGACACCATGGTATACATGACCGGCGTGCAGGCCCCGTTGTCATCTGCGCGCCTATAACCATATTCCTCCACCGAGGGGAAGAAAATATGATGCGGCGAACAGCCGCCTTTTTCGCGCCCCACCCCGCAGCCCCGGAGAGCCGCCATGTCCACCGCCCCCTTCCGTCCGTTCGACACGCGCCTCGACCGCGACCGCGCGCTCGCCATCCTGCAGGGCGCGACCGCCGGCGCCGACGACGGCGAGCTCTTCCTGGAGCGCAGCCGCTCGGAAAGCCTGACCTTCGACGACGGGCGCCTGCGCAACGCATCCTACGACGCCTCCGAGGGATTCGGCCTGCGCGCCGTGCGCGGCGAGGTGACCGGCTACGCCCATTCGACCGAGATCGACGAGGCCGCGCTGACCCGCGCCGCCGAGACAGCGCGCCTCGCCGTGGCCGAGGGCGGCGGCACGCTCGCCGCGGCGCCCGCGCGCACCAACCGTCGGCTCTATGCCGACCTCGACCCGATCGCCGGGGCCGAGTTCCCGGTGAAGGTCGAGACGCTGCGCGCGATCGACGCCTACGCGCGCGATGCCGACCCGCGGGTGGTGCAGGTCACCGCCTCGATCTCTGCCGGCTGCCGCGAGATCGCGATCCTGCGCCCCGACGGCAGCCTCGTGGCCGACACGCAGCCGATGGTGCGCCTCAACGTCTCCGTCATCGTCGAGGAGGACGGCCGCCGCGAGGCCGGCACCGACGGCGGCGGCGGGCGCGTCGGGCTCGACGGCCTGCTGGACGAGGCCGACTGGAAGGCAAGGACCGACGAGGCGATCCGCATCGCCCGCGTCAACCTGCGGGCCGAGCCCGCGCCGGCGGGCGTCATGGACATCGTGCTCGGCCCCGGCTGGCCCGGTATCCTGCTGCACGAGGCGGTGGGCCACGGCCTCGAGGGCGATTTCAACCGCAAGGGGTCTTCCGCCTTCGCGGGACTGATGGGGCAACAGGTCGCCGCGAAGGGCGTGACGGTGGTGGACGACGGCACCCTGCCTGACCGGCGCGGCTCGATCACCGTGGACGACGAGGGCACGCCGAGCGCGCGCAACGTGCTGATCGAGGACGGAGTCCTCGTCGGCTACCTGCAGGACCGGCAGAACGCGCGGCTGATGGGCGTCGCGCCCACCGGAAACGGCCGGCGGCAGAGCTTCGCCCATGCGCCGATGCCGCGGATGACCAACACGATCATGGAAGGCGGCGACGCGACGCCCGACGATCTGGTGGCCGAGCTGAAGGACGGCATCTACGCCGTGGGCTTCGGCGGCGGGCAGGTGGACATCACCAACGGCAAGTTCGTCTTTTCCTGCACCGAGGCCTACCGCGTGCAGGACGGCAAGCTGGGCGCGCCGGTCAAGGGCGCGACGCTCATCGGCGACGGCGCCACGGCGCTGCGCAACATCCGCGGGCTCGGGCACGACATGGCGCTCGATCCCGGCATGGGCACCTGCGGCAAGGACGGCCAGTGGGTGCCCGTGGGCGTCGGCCAGCCGAGCGTCCTGATCGGCGGGCTGACCGTGGGCGGCGCGCAGGCGGGGTGATCGACTCCGCCCGCTGGCCGGCGCTGCGCACGAAACCGGTCGCGCGGCCGCCCCTGCACCGGCTCGCCGCCGCGGCGCTCGCCGCATGGATCGCGCCGCCGGCGGCCGGTGCGGCGCTGCTGGTGCTGGGCAACCTTTTGCCGCCGGGGCCCGGCCGCACGGCTCTGAGCGTCGAGGGCTTCTTTCTCGTGTCGTCGGTGCGACTGTCCTGGGCGGGGCTCCTGGCCGGCGTGCCGCTGTCAGTGCTGGCGCTGCGCGCGGGGTTGGCCGGCTGGGCCGTGGCGCTGGGGGCCGGGGCGGCGCTGGGTGTGGGCGCAGGCCTCGCGGTCGGGCTCGAGCCCGGGATCGTGCTGCCCGGTTCGGTCATGGCAGCCGCCGCCTACTGGCTGACGCTGCGCGGGGCTTTCGGAATTGACCGGATGAGCCCCGAGGACCGCTGACGCCAAGGCGAGGGTTTACGCGCCATTAACCCCCGGTGGCCTACAAGCGATTCTGCAAGGCGGCGGGGTCGCGGATGGCCGGAACGACGAATTCTTCCACTCACCCCCTACTCCCACCCACCACGGAAGACGATCCGGTGGCGTGGCTCCGCCTCTTGCGCTCCCGGCGGGTGGGGCCGGCGACCTTTCACCGGCTCCTGGGCGAACACGGCACCGCCGAGGCGGCGCTCGCCGCACTGCCCGAGGTCGCCCGCGCCGCGGGGGTCGAGGAGTATCGCCCCTGCCCCGCCGGCGTGGCCGAGGCCGAACTCGCCGCGGGCCGCAAGGCGGGCGCGCGCCTTCTGCTGCACGGCCGGCCGGGCTACCCGGCCGCGCTGATGGACCTCGCCGATGCGCCGCCTGCGCTCTGGGCGCTCGGCGACACGGAACTGCTCGCGCGGTCCGCGCTCGCGCTCGTCGGCGCACGCAACGCCTCCTCGCTCGGGCTGCGCATGGCGCGCGCGCTGGCCCGCGATCTCGGCGCGGCGGGTCAGGTGATCGTCTCCGGCCTCGCCCGCGGGGTGGACGCCGCCGTGCACGAGGCGGCGCTGGAGCACGGCACCGTCGCCGTCATGGCGGGCGGCGTGGATGTGCTCTACCCGTCCGAGAACGCCGCGCTCGCCCGGCGCATCGAAGCGGCGGGTCTGCGCCTCTCGGAGCAGCCGATGGGCGCGGTGCCGCGCGCCCGCCACTTCCCGGCGCGCAACCGAATCATCTCGGGCCTCGCCCGCGGCGTGATCGTGGTGGAAGCCGCGGCGCGGTCCGGCAGCCTGATCACCGCGCGCACCGCGCTCGATCAGGGGCGCGACGTGCTCGCCGTGCCGGGCCACCCCTTCGACGCCCGCGCCGCCGGCTGCAACGCCCTCATCCGCGATGGCGCACCGCTCGTGCGAAGCGCCGAGGACGTGCTCGAGACGCTGCAGACGCCGGCCGAACCGCGCCTGCCGCTGGCACCGCCCGAGGTATCCGATCCGCCCGGCGCCCCCCTGCCTGCCAAGCGCGCCGAAGGCGCGGCCCGGCGCGACAGGGCGACAACGGCGGCGCTTCACGCGGAAATCCTTTCCCGGCTCGGCCCCTCACCGCTGGCCGAGGATCAGCTCATCCGCGACCTCGGCACAGGCGCCGACGCGGTCGCGCCGGCGCTTCTCGACCTCGAGCTCGACGGGCGGATCACCCGACAGCCGGGCGGCCTCCTGGCGCTGAGCTGAGCGCGCCCGGCGCCACCGCCGGCCCCGGCGCTGCAGATGACCGTTTGACAACCGGACCTTGCGCTCCATCCTCGCGCGGACCATATCCCGCCGCGTCCGCCGCCAAGGAAAGCGCCCCTCATGCCCGTCGTCGTCGTCGAGTCTCCGGCCAAGGCCAAGACCATCAACAAGTACCTGGGCTCGGACTACACGGTGCTCGCCTCCTACGGCCATGTCCGCGACCTGCCGCCGAAGGACGGCTCGGTCGATCCCGACCACGGGTTCGAGATGAAATGGGAGGTGGCCAGCGACAGCCAGAAACATGTCCGCGCCATCGCCGAGGCGCTCAAGGACGATCCCGAGCTCATCCTCGCCACCGACCCCGACCGCGAGGGCGAGGCGATCTCCTGGCACCTGGAGGAGGCGCTCAGGAAGCGCCGCGCGCTCAAGAAGGACACGCCGGTCAAGCGCGTCGTCTTCAACGCGATCACCAAGTCCGCCGTGACCGAGGCGATGGAGAACCCGCGCGACGTCGACGACGCGCTGGTGGAGGCCTACCTCGCCCGCCGTGCGCTCGACTACCTCGTCGGCTTCAAGCTGAGCCCGGTGCTCTGGCGCAAGCTTCCCGGCGCGAAATCGGCCGGGCGCGTGCAGTCGGTCTGCCTGCGCCTCATCGTCGAGCGCGAGATGGAGATCGAGGCCTTCCGAGCGCGGGAATACTGGAGCGTCACCGCCGAGCTCGCCACCCCGCGCGGGCAGACCTACGAGGCCCGGCTCACGGTGCTGGGCGGCAAGAAGCTCGACAAGTTCGACATCGCCACCACGGAAGAGGCCGAGCTCGCCGTGCAGGCGGTGCGCTCGCGCGATCTGACCGTCACCTCGGTCGAGGCGAAGCCGGGGACCCGGAAACCGGCGCCGCCCTTCATGACCTCCACCCTCCAGCAGGAGGCGAGCCGCAAGTTCGGCATGGGCGCGAAGCAGACGATGAGCGCCGCGCAGCGCCTCTACGAGGCCGGGCACATCACCTACATGCGGACCGACGGCATCGACATGGCGCCGGAGGCCGTGCACGCCGCGCGCGACGCGATCCGCGACCGCTACGGCGCGGAGTACGTCCCCGGCTCGCCCCGGATGTACAAGAACAAGGCGAAGAACGCGCAGGAAGCGCACGAGTGCATCCGCCCCACGGACATGACGAAGGACGCGGGCGCGCTGCGCCTGTCCGACCCCGACCAGAAGAAGCTCTACGACCTGATCTGGAAACGCACCCTCGCCTGCCAGATGGAGGCCGCGCGCCTCGAACGCACGACCGTCGAGATCGGCAGCAAGGACGGTCAGGTGGGCCTGCGCGCCACGGGCCAGGTCGTGCTCTTCGACGGTTTCATGAAGATCTACGAGGAGGGCCGCGACGAGCCCGCGGGCGAGGACGACGGCAAGCGCCTGCCCCAGATCGCGCAAGACGAGGCCGCGGAGAAGCGCGCCGTCACGCCCGAGCAGCACTTCACCCAGCCGCCGCCGCGCTACACCGAGGCGACGCTGGTCAAGAAGATGGAGGAGCTCGGCATCGGGCGGCCCTCCACCTACGCCTCCGTCCTCTCCACGATCCAGGACCGCGGCTACGTGCGCAAGGACAAGAACCGCCTCTTTCCCGAGGACAAGGGGCGGCTGGTGACGGCCTTCCTCGTCAACTACTTCCGCAAGTACGTGGGCTACGACTTCACCGCCGAGCTCGAGGAGGAGCTCGACGACGTCAGCGCGGGCGCGCGCGACTGGAAGGACGTGCTCGACCGCTTCTGGCGCGACTTCTCCGCGCATCTGGCGGAGACCGCGGACCTGCGCATCTCCGAGGTGCTCGACAAGATCGACGAGGTGCTCGCGCCACACCTCTACCCCCCGCGCGAGGACGGCAGCGACCCGCGCGTCTGTCCGAATTGCGGGACCGGGCGGCTTTCGATGCGCACCTCGCGGGCCGGCGGCGCCTTCATCGGCTGCTCGAACTACCCCGAGTGCCGCTTCACCCGCCCCTTCGGCCCGCCGGGCATGGAGGACGACGAGATCGGCCCCGACGGCAAGCTTCTGGGCTACGACGGCGACGACGCGATCACGCTGCGCAAGGGCCGCTTCGGGCCCTACGTGCAGCGCGGCGAGGCGACCGAGGAGGTCCCGAAACCGCCGCGCGCCTCGCTGCCCAAGGGCTGGGCGCCCGAGGAGATGGACCTCGAGAAGGCCTTGATGCTGCTCTCGCTCCCGCGCGAGGTCGGCCCGCACCCCGAGGACGGCGAGCCGATCGAGGCGAGCATCGGCCGCTACGGCCCCTACGTGCGCCACGGGCGGACCTACGCCAACCTCGAGAGCGTCGACGAGGTCTTCGTGGTCGGGCAGAACCGCGCGGTCGAGCTTCTCGCCCAGAAGAAGGCGCGCGGCGGGCGCGGGGCGGCGGCCAAGCCGCTGAAGGAACTGGGCGAGCACCCCGAGAAGGGCGGCGCCGTCAACGTGATGGACGGCCGCTACGGCCCTTACGTCAAGTGGGAGAAGGTCAACGCCACCCTGCCCCAGGGCACCGACCCGCAGGAGGTCACGCTGGAGACCGCGGTGCAGCTCGTAGAGGAGAAGGCGGCCAAGACGGGCGCCGGCAGGAAAAAGGCGCCGGCGAAGTCCGGGGCCGCCAAGGGCGGCGCGAAGTCCGGGACCGCCAAGACCGCGGCGAAATCCAAGACCGCTCCGAAGGGAAAGACAACGGCGGGGAAATAGGCCCGCGTTGACTTCGCCGCGCCGCGGCGCCACAACATGCCCCGACCGGCAAGAGGAGGAGAGCGCGGCATGAAGAAGGTCTACGCCAGCGCCGAGGCGGCGCTCGACGGCCTGCTGCACGACGGAATGTTCATCGCCGCCGGGGGCTTCGGCCTCTGCGGCATTCCCGAGCTTCTGATCGACGCGATCCGCGAGGCGGGGGTGAAGGATCTGACCTTCGCCTCCAACAACGCGGGCGTGGACGACTTCGGGATCGGGCTGCTTCTGCAGACGCGGCAGGTGAAGAAGATGATCTCGTCCTACGTGGGCGAGAACGACACCTTCATGCAGCAGTATCTCTCCGGCGAGCTCGAGCTCGAGTTCAACCCGCAGGGCACGCTGGCCGAGCGGATGCGCGCCGGCGGCGCGGGCATCGCGGGCTTCTACACCAAGACCGGCTACGGCACGCAGATCGGCGAGGGCAAGGAGGTCAAGGAGTTCGGCGGCGAGCCCTACATCCTCGAGCGCGGCATCTTCGCCGATCTCTCCATCGTCAAGGCGTGGAAGGCCGACACCACCGGCAACGCGATCTTCCGCAAGACCGCGCGCAACTTCAATCCGCCGGCGGCGATGTGCGGGCGCACCTGCGTCATGGAGGTCGAGGAGATCGTGGAGCCCGGCGCGCTCGACCCCGATCACATCCACCTGCCCGGCATCTACGTGCACCGCCTGATCCAGGGCGAGCACGAGAAGCGCATCGAGCAGCGGACCGTGCGCAAGAAGGAGGAGGCGTGATGCCCTGGGACCGCGATCAGATGGCCGCGCGCGCCGCGCAGGAGCTCGAGGACGGGATGTACGTGAACCTCGGCATCGGCATCCCGACGCTGGTGTCGAACCACATCCCCGAGGGGGTCGAGGTCACGCTGCAGTCCGAGAACGGGATGCTCGGCATGGGTCCCTTCCCCGTCGAGGGGGAGGAGGACCCGGACCTCATCAACGCCGGCAAGCAGACGGTGACCGAGCTGCCGCACACCTCCTATTTCGACAGCGCCACCAGCTTCGGCATGATCCGCGGCGGCAAGATCGCCATGGCGATCCTCGGCGCGATGGAGGTGAGCGAGGAGGGCGACCTCGCCAACTGGATGATTCCCGGCAAGCTCGTGAAGGGCATGGGCGGCGCGATGGACCTCGTCGCCGGGGTCGGACGCGTGGTGGTCGTGATGGATCACACCAACAAGGCGGGCGACCCGAAGATCCTGAAGGACTGCACCCTGCCGCTGACGGGCAAGGGCGTGGTGGACCGGATCATCACCAACCTCGGCGTGCTCGACGTGGCCCACAAGGGCCTGCACATCGTCGAGACGGCCCCCGGCGTCACCCGCGAGGAGATCGCCGCCAGGACCGAGGCGGCGATCGTCTGATCCTCAGGCGTCGCCGGTGACGAAGACGCAGCCGTCGGTGATCAGCTCGGGCGGCGTGCGGCAGAGGCCGCGCGCCACGCTGTAGGCGGCCAGCACCTTGGGCACATAGGCGCGCGTCTCGGCGAAGGGGGGCACGCCCGCGTGGTCCCGCACCGCCCCCTCGCCCGCGTTGTAGCCCGCGAGCGCGAGGATCGGGTCCCCCTCGAAACGGTCCATCAGCCAGTCGAGATAGGCGACGCCGCCGCGGATGTTCCCGGCGGCGTCGAAGCTGTCGGCGACGCCGAAGCGCGCGGCGGTATCGGGCATGAGCTGCATCAGCCCCTCGGCGCCGGCGCGGCTGACCGCGGCGGCATCGCCGCCCGATTCGATCGCGATCACGGCAAGGACCAGCGCCGGCGAGACGCGTGTGCCGGCGGTGCTCTGAAGGATCGTGGCACCATGCCCGCGCGCGAGGTCCTGAAGCGCCTGCAGCCGCGGCGCGGCGATATCCCCCGCGTCGAGCGAGGCGAGCGCCGGGGCGATGCGGCCCGGCCCGGCCGCGGCCGCCGCGTCGGGCGACACGGCGTCCCAGAACCACGCATAGCGC
>NZ_JAWLFS010000020.1:0-7482 GCF_041685465.1 Rhodosalinus sp.
CAACCGGTCGAAGAGGGTCTGGAACACGGGATAGTCGAGCGCGGCCGTCGGATCCGCCGCGGCCAGCCCGGCCTCGCGCAGGAAGCTCCACGTGGCCAGCGCGATGACCACGACCATCCCGGCCATGAGCACCCCGGCCACGACACGCTCGAAGTGGCGGTAGAGGTCGTCCAGTTGCATGGAGGGGCAACGCGGGGGCGTGGGGGTGGGGTTCCGCTCAAGAGCGTCCGCTCGTTTGTCCTTGCGTGCCGCGACACGAACGAGAAACACTCTCCATCATGAAGGCTGGGATATCAATGTAGAGCGAACCAACGTATGATAAGGAAGAACAGTAAAGCAGCGGCCGTAGCTTGGATCAGTCTAACATTGCATCTGGTGTGGCTTGTAGTCTTTGCCTATCTGTTGATCGCTGGACCGTTCGGCAACGGGTTGTCACCGGCGATGGACTGGCTCGCTCTGGTGTGCCCAAGCTGCAGCTTGCATGCAGATGCCGTATACACAGCAAGCCAGATGGGGCGTCTAGACGTCTTGGCTCTAAGCCTGACCGTCCTTGCGACCGTTCTGGCACTTGGAGCCTTCCTAGGATTCTTCCTCGTTAGGAGTGCTGCAATGGAAGCTGCGGCTGACGAAGCTGTGAGAAACCTTCCTGCGCTCATCGACAACGACGCAATCGTTGACGTGATCGTGAAGGATGACGAACTCCTCTTGACTCTTGCAACGAGGGTGAAGAGGCACATATCCGAATCAGACGAGGAGCGCAAGCTGACCGATGACGAGGCAGATCAGATAGCGCGAGAGTGGAGTGCGTGGGAGGAAAGTTCAGATGACTAGCTTCCGTGAAATTGTGAACAAGCACATCGGCCCTCCGGTTGATATCGAAGGGATTGTTCGGGATGTCGGTGTGGGTCTTGACAAAAAGGCGAGTCTTGACCCTGAAATCTCGGGGCAACTGGAACGCGTGAATGGAAGTGAGTTCAAGATTTCGGTCAACCGAGGGCATCATTATTTTCGCCAACGGTTCACAATTGCACACGAATTGGCGCATTTTCTTTTGCACCGCGACCTGATCGGAGCGGGCGTTGATGACAGCAAAGCGTATAGAAGCACCCCTGATGGAAACTTCTATAATACAGAAATTGGTCCGCGTGAGGAGGCTGAGGCAAATCGCTTCGCAGCAAGGCTCTTGATACCTAAGTCCAAGTTGGGAGAGCTGGTTAGAATTGGTGACGACGTAGCTGAGATTGCGAAAAATTTTCAGGTTTCGCCGGCCGCCATGAAAATCAGGCTTGGCTCGCTTGGCTATCAAGAAGCCGATGGTAAAATAACGGGCTTGCCCGATTAAACCACCACCTCCCGCCTAACCTGCTCCCCCACCCCGAACACGCGCTTGTAGCGGGCGATCTCTTCCGCCGGGCCCATCGCCTTTTCCGGGTTGTCGGAGAGCTTGACGGTCGGGCGGCCGTTCGCGGCGGAGGCCTTGCAGACGAGGGAGAAGGGGGCCAGCCGGTCGCCCTCCACCAGCCCGCGGAAGTCGTTCGTCAAGAGCGTGCCCCAGCCGAAGCTCACCCGCACGCGCCCCGCGAAGCGGCGGTAGAGGTCCACGATCACGTCGTCGTCCAGCCCGTCGGAGAAGATCACGAGCTTCTGCCGCGGGTCCTCGCCCCGGCTCTCCCACCAGCGGATCGCGATCTCGGCGCCGGCCACCGGGTCGCCGGAATCCACCCGCACGCCCGTCCAGCCGGCGAGCCAGTCGGGCGCGTTGCGGAAGAAGGCCTCGGAGCCGAAGGTGTCGGGCAGGATGATGCGCAGGTTGCCCTCGTGCTCCTCGTGCCAGTCGGCGAGCACCGCGTAGGGCGCGCGGGCGAGCGCCGCGTCCGTCCCGGCGAGCGCGGCGTAGACCATCGGCAGCTCGTGCGCGTTGGTGCCGATCGCCTCCACCTCGCGGCGCATGGCGATGAGGCAGTTGGAGGTGCCGACGAAGCCCGCGCCCAGCCCCTCCATCATCGCCTGCACGCACCAGTCCTGCCAGAGGAAGGAATGCCGCCGCCGCGTGCCGAAATCCGCGATGCGCAGGCCGGAATGCGGGCGCAGGCGCTCGATCTTCTCCCAGAGCTTGGTCATGGCGCGGGCGTAGAGCACCTGTAGCTCGAAGCGGCCCATGGGGGCGAGCACGGCGCGGCCGCGCAGCTCCATCAGGACGGAAAGCGCCGGGATCTCCCAGAGCATGACCTCGGGCCATTTGCCCTCGAAGGTGAGCTCGTACTGATCGCCGACGCGTTCCAGGTGGTAGGGCGGCAGGCGCAGGTTCTCGAACCACTCCATGAAGTCGGGGCGGAACATCTGCCGCTTGCCGTAGAACATGTTGCCGCGCAGCCAGGTGGATTCCCCGCGCGACAGGCTGAGCGAGCGGATGTGGTCGAGCTGTTCGCGCAGCTCCCCCTCGTCGATCAGGTCGGCGAGCGGGATCTCGGTGGTGCGGTTGATGAGGGAGAAGGTGACCTCGGTGTCCGGCTTGTTGCGGAACACCGACTGGCACATCAGGAGCTTGTAGAAATCCGTGTCGATCAGGGAGCGGACGATCGGGTCGATCTTCCACTTGTGATTGTAGACGCGGCTGGCGATGTCGACCATGCGGGCACTCCTCTCCGCTTCGCGTTAGAGCAAAGCCCGCACGGGGAGGGCAAGGCCCGGCTCAGTGCACGACCACGCCGCGCGCCCGCATCTCCGCGAGCGCATGGCCGAGCGAGCCCTCGTGGTCGATGCCGCGGCAGAGATCCGCGTGCAGCTCCACCTCGAAGCCGAGGCGCGCGGCGTCCTGCGCGGAGTAGGCGACGCAGACATCGGTGGCGAGGCCGACCATCGTCAGCCGGCTCAGCCCGCGCGTGCGCAGGTAGCCCTCGAGGCCCGTGGGTGTCTGGCCGTCGTTCTCGAAGAAGGCGGAGTAGCTGTCGATCTCCGGCCGGACGCCCTTGCGCAGGATCAGGTCGGCGCGGTCGGTGTCGAGGTCGGGGTGGAAGGCGGCCCCGGGCGTGCCCTGCACGCAGTGGTCGGGCCAGAGGATCTGCGGCCCGTAGGGCATCTCGACGGTCTGCATCGGCGCCTTGCCGGGGTGCTGCGAGGCGAAGCTGGAATGCCCGGCCGGGTGCCAGTCCTGCGTCAGGATGACCGCCGGGAATTCCCGCATCAGGGCGTTGATGCCGGGCACGATCGCGTCGCCCTCCGGCACCGCGAGCGCGCCGCCCGGGCAGAAGTCGTTCTGCACGTCGATGACGATCAGCGCTTCGGTCGCCGGGCGCATGGGGGCTCCTTTCGCGGGGCGTTCAGCCCTTCATGTTGTCCCAGAAGCTCTTCACCGAGGAAAAGAAGCTCTTGCTTTCGGGATTGTTGTCCTCGCTCAGCGCCTCGAACTCGCGCAGGAGCTCCTTCTGCCGGCCGGTGAGGTTGACGGGCGTCTCGACGGCGAGCTCGATGAACATGTCGCCGTAGCCGCCGCCGCGCAGCGCCGGCATCCCCTTGCCGCGCAGGCGCATCTGCCGGCCCGACTGGCTGCCGGCCGGGATCTTGACGCGCGACCGGCCGCCGTCGATCGTCGGCACCTCGATGTCGCCGCCGAGCGCGGCGGAGGGCATCGAGACGGGAACGCGGCAGTAGAGATCGGTGCCGTCGCGCTCGAAGATGCTGTGCGGCTCGACCTCGATGAAGATGTAGAGATCACCGGGCGGGCCACCGCGCATGCCGGCATCGCCCTCGCCGGCGAGGCGGATGCGCGTCCCGGTCTCCACCCCCGGGGGGATATTGACCGAAAGCGCGCGCTCCTTCTCGATCCGGCCCGAGCCGGCGCAGGCGGTGCAGGGATTCTTGACGATCTGGCCAAGGCCCGAGCAGGTCGGACAGGTGCGCTCGACCGTGAAGAAGCCCTGCTGTGCGCGCACCTTGCCCATGCCCGAGCAGGTCGGGCAGGTGACGGGCTCCGCGCCGCCCTCGGCGCCGGTGCCCTCGCAGGAGGGGCAGCCGACGGAGCTGCGGACCTGAATGGTCTTCTGAAGGCCGGCGTAGGCCTCTTCGAGCGTGACGCGCATGTTGTAGCGCAGATCGGCGCCGCGGGCCGCGCGCTGTCGCGCGCCGGCGCCGCCCCGGCCGCCCATGAAGTCTCCGAAGAGATCGTCGAAGACATCCGAGAAGGCCGAGGCGAAGTCGCCCTGGCCCGGTCCGAAGCCGCCCCCCGGCCGCGGGCCGCCGCCCCCGCCCATGCCGCCCTCGAAGGCGGCGTGGCCGTAGCGATCGTAGGCGGCCTTGCGCTCGGGATCCTTCAGCGCCTCGTAGGCCTCGTTCACTTCCTTGAACTCGGTCTCGGCGTCGGGATTTTCCGCGTTGCGGTCCGGGTGAAGCTCCTTGGCTTTCCGGCGGTAGGCCTTCTTGATCTCGTCGGCTGAGGCGCCGCGGCTCACGCCGAGAACGTCGTAATAGTCCCTCTTCGACATCGGCAAATCCCCGTGCTCGGAACCGACGGGGCCGGCCCGGCAACCGGACCGGCCCCGCGCGACCCGTCAGCGTTCAGCGCTCAGGCGCGCTTGTTGTCGTCGTCGAGGTCCTCGAAGTCGGCGTCGACGATATCATCGTCCTCCGACTTGCCCGAGGGAGCCTCCTCGCCGCTTCCGGCTTCGGCGCCGGCCTGCGCCTCGTCCTGGCTGGACTTGTAGATCGCCTCGCCCAGCTTCATCGAGGCCTCCGTGACGTTCTGGATGCCGGAGCGGATCTTCTCGGCGCTGACGTCGTCCTTCTCGAGGTCCTCCTTGAGCGCCGAGACGGCCAGTTCGATCGCCTCGACGGTGGAGGGGTCGACCTTGTCGCCGTGATCCTCGATCGACTTCTCGGTCGAGTGGATCAGGCTTTCGGCCTGGTTCTTGGCCTCCACCAGCTCCTTGCGCTCCTTGTCGGCCTCGGCGTTGGCCTCGGCGTCCTTCACCATCTGCTCGATCTCGTCCTCAGAGAGGCCGCCCGAGGCCTGGATGGTGATCTTCTGGTCCTTGCCGGTGCCCTTGTCCTTGGCCGAGACGTTCACCACGCCGTTGGCGTCGATGTCGAAGGTCACCTCGATCTGCGGCATGCCGCGCGGTGCGGGCGGGATGTCCTCGAGGTTGAACTGGCCGAGCAGCTTGTTGTCGGCCGCCATCTCGCGCTCGCCCTGGAAGACGCGGATCGTCACGGCGCCCTGGTTGTCCTCGGCGGTCGAGAAGATCTGCGACTTGCGCGTCGGGATCGTGGTGTTGCGGTCGATGAGGCGCGTGAACACCCCGCCGAGCGTCTCGATGCCGAGCGAGAGCGGCGTCACGTCCAGAAGGACCACGTCCTTCACGTCGCCCTGCAGGACGCCGGCCTGAATGGCGGCGCCGAGCGCGACGACCTCGTCCGGGTTGACGCCCTTGTGCGGCTCCTTGCCGAAGAAGTTGGTGACTTCCTCCATCACCTTCGGCATGCGGGTCTGGCCGCCGACGAGCACGACCTCGTCGATGTCGGACTTCGAGAGGCCCGCGTCCTTGAGCGCCGCCTCGCAGGGCTTGAGCGAACCCTTCACGAGGTCGCCGACGAGGCTTTCGAGCTTCGCGCGGGTCAGCTTCATCACCATGTGGAGCGGTTGACCGGTCGCCTTGTCCATCGAGATGAACGGCTGGTTGATCTCGGTCTGCGTCGCGCTGGAGAGCTCGATCTTCGCCTTCTCCGCGGCCTCCTTGAGGCGCTGCAGGGCCATCTTGTCCTGCGTGAGATCGACGCCGTGCTCCTTCTTGAACTCGTCGGCGAGGTAGTTGACGATCCGCATGTCGAAGTCTTCACCGCCGAGGAAGGTGTCCCCGTTGGTGGACTTCACCTCGAAGAGGCCCTCGTCGATCTCGAGGATCGTCACGTCGAAGGTGCCGCCGCCGAGGTCGTAGACCGCGATCGTCTTGGATTCCTTCTTGTCGAGCCCGTAGGCGAGCGCGGCCGCCGTCGGCTCGTTGATGATGCGCAGCACTTCGAGGCCGGCGATCTTGCCGGCGTCCTTCGTGGCCTGGCGCTGCGCGTCGTTGAAGTAGGCCGGCACGGTGATGACCGCCTGATCGACCTCTTCGCCGAGATAGCCCTCGGCCGTCTCCTTCATCTTCTGCAGGATGAAGGCGGAAATCTGGGAGGGGCTGTATTTCTCGCCCTTCGCCTCGACCCATGCGTCGCCCTGGCCGCCGTCGACGACATTGTAGGGGAGGTTCTTCTTGTCGCGGGCGAGGTCCTCGTCGTTCAGGCGCCGCCCGACGAGGCGCTTGACGCCGAAGATGGTGTTTTCCGGATTGGTCACGGCCTGGCGCTTCGCGGCCTGGCCGACCAGCCGTTCGTCGTCGGTGAAGGCGACGATCGACGGCGTCGTGCGCGCACCCTCGGCATTCTCGATCACGCGCGGCTGCGCACCGTCCATGATCGCGACGCAGCTGTTCGTGGTGCCGAGGTCGATCCCGATCACTTTACCCATGTCTTCCGATCCCTTTTATCCTTCAGGCGATACGCCGAAGCGGCAGACCCGTTGCGGCATCTCCGCCCCGATCCGGACGACAGGCCCTGCCATCATCCGTCTCGCGGCTATATAGGGAGGGGCCCCAGAGGCTGCAAGCGCGCCTGCCGGGCGGAATCGCGGCGATTTGGAACGGTGCGGACATGGCGGAAACCGGCAACGACGGCGGCCCCCTCGACCTGCGCGGCGTGCGGGTGCTTCCGGGTTATCTGGACGAGGCGGCGCAGGCGGCGCTGGTGGAGGACCTGCGTGCGGTGGCCGAGGTGGCGCCCTTCGTGCGCCCCGAGACGCCGCGCGGGCGGCCGATGTCGGTGCGGATGACGGCGGCGGGGCGTTACGGCTGGATCACCGACCGCAAGGGCTACCGCTACGAGCCGCGCCATCCCTCGGGCGTCGCCTGGCCGCCGATCCCGGAGCGGGTGCTGGCGCTCTGGCACGACGTGACCGGGCTCGACCGGGCGCCGGACTGCTGCCTCGTGAACTGGTACGGCGAAGGGGCGCGCATGGGGCTCCACCAGGACCGGGACGAGGCGGATTTCTCGATGCCGGTGCTCTCGGTCTCGCTCGGCGACGCGGCGCTCTTCCGCGTGGGCGGCACGGAGCGGGGCGGGCGCACCGGCTCGGTCTGGCTGCGCTCGGGCGACGTGGCGGTGCTGGAGGGCGAAAGCCGGCTCGCCTACCACGGGATCGACCGCATCCGCTTCGGCTCCTCGACGCTATTGCCGCAGGGCGGGCGTATCAACCTGACGCTGAGGGTGGTGGATTGAGCTCGCCGCGCGCGTCGCCTGTAGCCCCTGGCACGGGCGAAGGGGAAATCCTCCGGCAGCCGCAGCGCCAGAAGAGCAGCGCGCGTCGTCGTTTCAGCGCCGGGCGTACCAGCTCGCCGAGGCGTTGCGGCGGGTGAAATACTCCCCCATCAGCCCGAGCATGAGCAGCACCACGCC
>NZ_JAWLFS010000020.1:7582-20686 GCF_041685465.1 Rhodosalinus sp.
GCGCGCGTCGTCGTTTCAGCGCCGGGCGTACCAGCTCGCCGAGGCGTTGCGGCGGGTGAAATACTCCCCCATCAGCCCGAGCATGAGCAGCACCACGCCGACGATGAGCGGGTACTCGATGGAGCTGTTGCGCGGGAAGTAGTTGACGAAGGCGAACCCGCGCGACTGGTCGATCGTGTGAAAGAGCGGGTTCCAGTCGAACATCGCCAGCATGGAACCGGGCATCATGTTGGCCACGAACATCTTGCCCGAGGCGATCATGTTGGCCCGCTGATAGACCATCGCGAAGATCGAGACGAAGGTGGGAAACCACGGCTTCACCGCCAGCAGCACGAGGCCGATCGCCGCGCCGGTGAACCACGCCAGCAGGAACATGCCCACCACGCCGACCGGGTCGTGCAGCTCCACCGGCGTGAAGGCGACGTGATAGACGAAGAGGACCAGCGCCGCCGAGAGCACCTGAATGTAGAGCGAGCCGAGCGCGGCCGAGAGGATCGCGACCGCGGTGTTCATCGGCGCATGCTGCATCATCGGCGAGGCCGGCCCCTCGGATGACAACACCGCGCCCAGCGCCTTCACATGCGTCAGGAAAAGAAAGATCCCCGTCATGATGAAGATCAGGAAGTCGCCGCGCAGCGCCATGCCGCGCAGGCCGAGCACGGTGAACATCACGTAGAAGGCGAGGACGAAGACGACCGTCTGCAGGACGTTGACCGCGATCGACATGATCGGGCTGCCGTGCGACTTGCGCACGCTGCGCACGATGCCGTGATATACCAGCTCGAAGAGTGCCGCGGTCGATGCCGCCGTCCCGCGCCGGTTGGATTGCTGAAACATGGGGCCCCGCCTGCCTGCGCTCGCGGAAATTGCACCGGAAATCTTGCCGTTCCCTTACGTCTGCATCATAAGGAGGCGACGTTGAGCTTGCAATCGGCGCCCGCGGCTGCGGGCGATATATTCTCAGTTTTTCCGGAGCCGCAGATTGGATTACGAGCGTTTGACCGAGGTGATGCGCAGGCTCGCGCTGGAGGCGGGCGACCGAATCATGGACTTCTACGGTGCCGCCGGGGTCGAGGTGCGGGCCAAGGACGACGAGAGCCCGGTGACTGCCGCGGACGAGGCGGCCGACGCGCTGATCGCGGAAGGGTTGCGCGCCGCGTTCCCCGACGTGCCGCTCGTCACCGAGGAACAGGCCGACACGCACGCCCAGGAGATCGACACATTCCTGATCGTCGATCCGCTGGACGGCACGAAGGAATTCGTCAAGCGTCGGGGCGACTTCACCGTCAACATCGCCTATGTGGAACACGGGCTGCCCGTCCGCGGCGTCGTCTATGCGCCGGCGCGCAAGCGTCTTTTCTACACCACCGCCACGGGCCGCGCGCTCGAGGAAACGACGGACGACAGGGGCGCCCATGATCCCGAAACGGTGGGAGAGACGCGCCGGATCGCCGTGGCCACCCCGGACAACGCCGCGCTGCGCGTGGTCGCCTCGAAGTCGCACCGCGACGCCGAGACCGACGCCTACATCGCCCGCTACGAGGTGGCGGACACGAAGAGCGCCGGTTCCTCGCTCAAGTTCTGCCTGCTCGCGACGGGGGAGGCCGATCTTTACCCGCGCCTCGGGCGCACGATGGAATGGGACACCGCTGCGGGCCACGCGGTGCTCGCAGGCGCCGGCGGGGCGGTTGTCCGCTTCGACGACCACACGCAGCTGACCTACGGCAAGCCGGGCTTCGCGAACCCGTTCTTCATCGCCTACGCTCCCGGTGTGGCGCTCGTCGGGTCATAATTTCGCCGGGTGCATCCGGTACGCGCGATGTATCGGTGTAGCGTGGCAACCGCGACACGAGGCGCGCGACGGGGTGCGCGGCGGCGTCGAACCGAAAACGCCGAACGCAGAACGAGGAGGCGAAGATCATGCGCAAGAAGGTCACCAAGGCGATCTTCCCGGTCGCGGGACTGGGCACCCGGTTTCTTCCGGCCACCAAGTCGGTCCCGAAGGAGATCATGACGCTCGTCGACCGCCCGCTGATCCAGTACGCCATCGACGAGGCGCGCGCGGCGGGCATCGAGGAGTTCATCTTCGTCACCTCGCGCGGCAAGAGCGCGCTGGAGGATTATTTCGACAATGCCCCGCAGCTCGAGGCGGAACTCAGGAAAAAGGGCAAGGATGATCTCCTCGCGCTCCTGAAGTCGACCGACATGGCTTCGGGTGCAATCGCCTACATCCGGCAGGACAAGCCGCTCGGCCTCGGCCACGCGGTCTGGTGCGCGCGACGCCTGATCGCGAGCGACGAGCCCTTCGCCGTGATCCTGCCCGACGACGTGATCGATGGCGAGCCCCCGTGCCTGAAGCAGATGGTCGACGCCTACGAGGCGACGGGCGGCAGCATGGTCGCCGCGATGGAGGTCCCGAGGGATCGAATCAAGTCCTACGGCGTGCTCGACTGCGCGTCCGAGGATGGTGCGCTGGTAACGGTGCGGGGCATGGTCGAGAAGCCCGCGCCCGAGGAGGCGCCGTCGAACCTCGCTGTGATCGGGCGCTATATCCTGACGCCGGACGTGATGACGCGTCTCGGCAACATGAAGTCCGGGTCGGGAGGCGAAGTGCAACTGACCGACGCCATCGCCGAGGAGATCGGCGGCCCGGCGGGCGTCTACGGCTACCGCTTCCGCGGCCAGCGCTTCGACTGTGGCTCGAAGTCCGGCTTCCTGCAGGCGACCGTGGCCTTTGCGCTGTCGCGCCCGGAGCTGCGTGACGACCTGCTCGACTACATGCGCGAGCAGGTCGCCCTCGACAGGGCGGCGCAGTAGGGCCGCGTCGTGAGCGTCGTTCTCGTCACCGGCGGGGCGGGTTACATCGGGGCGCACGCCTGCAAGGCGCTGGCGCGCGCGGGCTACACGCCCGTCACCTATGACAATCTTTCCACCGGCTGGGAGGCGGCGGTGCGCTTCGGCCCGTTCGAGCGGGGCGATCTGCTGGACCGGGACCGCCTCGCCGAGGTCTTCGCGCGCCACCGGCCCGGGGCGGTGATGCATTTCGCCGCGCTGAGCCAGGTGGGCGAGGCGATGCGGGAGCCCGCGCGCTACTGGCGCAACAACCTCTGCGGCTCGCTCAACCTGGCCGAGGCGGCGGCGGAGGCGGGCTGCCGCAACTTCGTCTTTTCCTCCACCTGCGCGGTCTACGGCGAGCAGGACGGCGTCACGCTCGACGAGGAGAGCGCGCAGGCGCCGCTCAACGCCTACGGCGCCTCCAAGCGCGCGGTCGAGGACATGCTGCACGACGTGGGCGCGGCGGCCGGGCTGCGGCGCGTGGTCTTCCGCTACTTCAACGTCGCCGGCGCCGACCCGGAGGCGGAGGTGGGCGAGCACCACGAGCCCGAGACCCACCTGATTCCGCTCGTGCTGCAGGCGATCGACGGGCAGCGCCCCGCGCTCACGATCCACGGCACGGATTACGACACGCCGGACGGCACCTGCATCCGCGACTACGTTCATGTCTCCGACCTGGTGGCGGCGCATGTCCGCGGGTTGACGTGGCTGGAGGAGGGCGGCGAGAGCCGGGTCTTCAACCTCGGCACGGGGCACGGCTTCTCCGTGCGCGAGGTGATCGAGGCGGCGCGGCGCACCACCAACCGCCCCGTCCCGGTGGAGGAGGGGCCGCGCCGGCCGGGCGACTGCACGCGGCTGGTGTCCGGGTCCGATCGGGCGGCGCGCGATCTCGGCTGGCGGCCGGAACGCTCGACGCTCGAGACGATGATCGGCGACGCCTGGCGCTGGCACCGGGGCGGGGGCTACGCCTCCTGAGGAGAGCAGGGTGGAAACGGCGCGGGAGCTCTGGCTGGCCTACCGGTTGCGATGGAAGCGCCGCCGACTGCTGGCCCGCGCGCTGCGCAAGCGCCGGCAGCTCCACCCGGTGGCCGACCGCACCCGCGCGATCCGGCGCGGCGATATCCTTGCCTTCGTCACCGTCCGCAACGAGGCGCTGCGCCTGCCCTTCTTCCTCGACCATCACCGGCGGCTCGGCGTCGATCATTTCCTTTTCGTGGACAACGACAGCGACGACGGCACGCGCGCATGGCTCGCCGAGCAGGCGGACGTCTCGCTCTGGCGCACGGGGCACAGCTACAAGCGGTCGCGCTTCGGGATGGACTGGCTGACCTGGCTGCAGATGCGGCACGGGCACGGGCACTGGTGCCTGACGCTGGATGCCGACGAGATCCTGATCTATCCGCACCACGACACCCGGCCCCTGCCGGCGCTCACCGAGCGGCTCGACCACGAGGGGCGGGAGAGCTTCGGCGCCATGATGCTCGACATGTACCCCAAGGGGCCGCCCGGCGCGCAGCCCTACGCCGCCGGCGACGATCCCTTCGAGACGCTGGCGTGGTTCGACGCCGGCAACCACTTCATCGAGGTGCAGCCGAAGCTGCGCAACCTCTGGATCCGGGGCGGCGTGCGCGCGCGCGTCTTCTTCGCCGACCGGCCGCGCCGCGCGCCGACGCTGAACAAGATCCCGCTCGTGCGCTGGAACCGGCGTTACGTCTACAACACCTCGACACACCAGATCCTGCCGCGCCGGCTGAACGCAGTCTATGACGCGGAGGGCGGCGAGCTTCTGTCAGGCGTGCTCCTGCACACGAAGTTCCTCAACACGATCGTCGACCGCAGCCGCGAGGAGAAGCTGCGCCGCGAACACTTCGAGGTCGCCGACAGCTACCGGGCCTATTACGATGCGCTTATGGCGGATCCCGACCTCTGGTGCGCGGCCTCCACGCGCTACACCGGCTGGCGTCAGCTCGAGGCGCTCGGGCTGATCTCGCGCGGCGGCTGGGTCTGACCGAGAGAAGCGTTTACCCGAACCGCGCGCTTTCGTATCTTTCGTGCGCGAGGCCCCCGGGCGACACGAGAGGGGCGCGCAGGCGAGGCGGGCGCGGGCAGCCTTCCGTTGATCGGAAGCGCGTGGAGGTGCCCCGCCCTCGGTGGTGCGGCGGCGGAGAGGGTCGTTTGGGTCTCTGGACATCCTACAGGCTGCGATGGCGGCGCAAGGGACGGCGGGCGCGCGCGGCGCTGAAGCGCCGCGAACTCGCGTGCGTGGCCGACCGCACCGCCGCGATCCGCCCCGGCGACATCCTGCTTTTCGCCACGCAGCGCGACGAGGGCGTGCGCCTGCCGTGGTTCCTGCGCTACTACCGCGAGCTCGGGGTGGATCATTTCCTCTTCGTGGACAACGACAGCGGCGACGGCTCGCGCGAGTACCTGGCCGAACAGCCCGACGTCTCGCTCTGGCACACCGCGCAGAGCTACAAGCGCGCGCGCTACGGCGTGGACTGGATGAACGGGCTGCTCGGGCGCCACGGGCACGGCCACTGGTGCCTGACCGTCGATCCCGACGAGTTCCTGCTCTATCCCTTCTGCGACACGCGCCCGCTGCGTGCGCTCACCGACTGGCTCGACGGGGCGGGCGTGCGCTCCTTCAGCGCGATGCTGCTCGACATGTATCCCAAGGGGCCGATCGACGCGCAGCACTACCGCGCCGGGCAGGACCCGCTCGAGATCGCGTCGTGGTTCGACGCCGGCAACTACACGATCCGCAGGAACCCGGATCTCGGCAATCTCTGGATACAGGGCGGGCCGCGGGCGCGGACCTTCTTCGTCGACCGGCCGGCGAAGGCGCCGGCGCTCAACAAGATCCCGCTCGTGAAGTGGCATCGCCGCTACGCCTACGTCAGCTCGACGCACATGCTGCTGCCACGGGGGCTCAATCTGGTCTACGATCGCGGCGGCGGCGAGAGGGCGAGCGGCGTTCTCATGCACATGAAGTTCCTCGACACCCTCGGCGCCAAGGCCGAGGAGGAACTCGCCCGCGGCGAGCACTACGCCGCGGGCCGCGAATACGCGGCCTACGCCCGCGGCCTGTCCGAGACGCCGGAGCTCTGGACGCCGTGGTCCGAGAGCTTCATCAACTGGCGACAGCTCGAAATCCTCGGCCTGATGTCCAAGGGCGAATGGGCATGACCGCACGGCTCGGCGTGATCCTCCTCGTGCACACCGCCTTCGACCGGGCCGAGCAGGTGGCGCGGCACTGGGCGCGGGCGGGCTGCCCGGTGGTGATCCACGTCGACCGCGCCGTCTCCCGCGCGCGGTACGGCGCCTTCGCGCGGGCGCTCGCCGACGAGGCGCGCATCGTCTTCTCGCGCCGTTACCGCTGCGAGTGGGGCACCTGGGGGCTCGTCGCGGCCGCGCAGACGGCCGCCGAGACCCTGCTGTCGCGCTTTCCCGACGTGGGGCATGTCTATCTCGCCTCCGGCGCCTGCCTGCCGCTCCGCCCGGTGGAGGAGCTGATCGACTACCTCGCCGAGCGGCCGGAGACCGACTTCATCGAGAGCGCGACCACCGCCGAGGTGCCCTGGACCGTGGGCGGCCTGCACGAGGAGCGCTTCACCCTTGCCTTCCCCTTCGCGTGGAAGCGGCACCGCCGGCTCTTCGACGCCTACGTCGAGGCGCAGCGCCGGATCGGGCGCCGGCGCGAGATGCCGCACGGCCTCGTGCCGCACATGGGCAGCCAGTGGTGGTGCCTGACGCGGCGGACCCTCGCGACGATCCTGGAGGATCCGAACCGCGCCGATTACGACCGCTTCTTCCGCTCCGTCTGGATTCCGGACGAGAGCTACTTCCAGACGCTCGCGCGGCGGCATGCACGGCGTATCGAGAGCCGGTCGCTCACGCTCTCGAAGTTCGATTACCAGGGCAGGCCGCACATCTTCTACGACGACCACCTGTCGCTTCTGCGCCGCTCCGACTGCTTCGTGGCGCGCAAGATCTGGCCGGGGGCGGAGCGGCTCTACGAGGCGTTCCTGACCGACCGCGCCGGCGCGATGACCCGGGCGGAACCCAATCCCGGCAAGATCGACCGCCTCTTCGCGCAGGCCGTGGAACGGCGCACCCGCGGCCGCCGCGGCCTCTACATGCAGAGCCGCTTCCCGGCCGAGGGGCGGGAAAACGGGGTCACCGCCGCGCCCTATTCGATGGTGCACGGCTTCGCGGAGCTTTTCGAGGATTTCGAGGACTGGCTCGCCCGGATGACCGGGGCGCGGGTGCACGGGCATCTCTTCGCGCCCGAGCGCGCGGAGTTCGCGGAGGGCGCGACGGTGATCGAGGGCGCGCTGACCGACGCCGCTGCGCTGCGCGACGCCAACCCCAAGGCCTTCCTCACCAACCTGATCTGGAACACCCGCGGCGCGCGGCAGTGCTTCCAGTTCGGCCCGCGCGACAACCAGCGCATCAACTGGATCATCGCCAAGGACCCCAATGCGCAGATCGCCGCCGTGACCGGTGCGTGGGCCGTGCCGCTCTTCCGCTCCGGGCGCCCCGCCGCCGAGATCCGGGCAGAGGCCGCGCGCCTGCAGTCGGTCGAGGCGGCGCACCTCAAGGTGCTGCGCTCGCCCTGGACCGCGGCGCGCATCCGCATCTGGAGCATGGCGGAGATCGTCGAATCTCCGATGGAGCCCCTGCAAACCGTTCTGTCCGACATGGGCGCCCCCCATGCCGGACGGCTCGCCGAGGCGCCGCAACTCGTCGACCTGGAGGGGTTCGGCCGCTTCCTGCAGGATCTCAAGAACCAGGGGATGCACCCCTATCTGACCGGCGACTTCCCGGTGGAGCCGGCCGCTCCGCGCGCGGCGCCGCGTCCGCCGCGCAAGCCTTACGTGGTGCGCTGAGCCATGACCGACCGCTTCGACTGCTTCGTGATCCTCGCGGCGATGCGGACAGGCTCGAACTTCCTCGAGGCGAACCTGAACGCGCTCGAGGGCGTCGCCTGCGAGGGGGAGGCGTTCAATCCGCATTTCATCGGCTACCCGAACCGCGAGTCGGTGGCGGGCGTCACCATGGCCCAGCGCGACGCCGATCCGCATCGCCTGCTCGCCGCGATCCGCGAGGCGCCGGGCAGGCTGGCGGGGTTCCGCTATTTCCACGACCATGATCCGCGCGTGCTCGACACGGTTCTCGCGGACCCGCGCTGCGCGAAGATCGTCCTCACGCGCAACCCGCTGGAAAGCTACGTCTCGCGCAAGATCGCGCAGGCCACGGGGCAATGGAAGCTCACCAACGTCGCGCGCCGGAAGGAGGGGCTGGCCGCCTTCGACCCGGTGGAGTTCGAGGCCCATGTCGGCGAGCTTCAGGCCTTCCAGCGCCGCCTCCTGCACGCGCTGCAGACGACGGGACAGACGGCCTTCTACATCGCCTACGAGGACCTTCACGACCTCGACGTGCTGAACGGTCTCGCCGCGTGGCTGGGGGTGCCGGCGCGGCTCGACGCGCTCGACCGCGGGCTGAAGCGGCAGAACCCCGAGCCGGTGACCGCGAAGGTGGCCAACCCCGAGGCGCTCGCCGAGGGGATCGCGCGGCTCGACCGGTTCGATCTTTCGCGCACGCCGAATTTCGAGCCGGCGCGCGGCGCCGCGGTGCCCGGCTGGCTGGCCGCGCCGCGCGCGCCGGTGCTCTGCCTGCCGCTGCATGGCGGCCCGCAGGCGGAGCTGCGCGCGTGGCTCGCCGGGCTCGACGGGGTCGGGGAAGAGGCGCTCCTGCAGGATTTCACGCAAGCGAGCCTGCGGCGCTGGATGCGGGACAATCCCGGCCATCGCCGGATCGCCGTGCTGCGCCATCCGCTGGCGCGCGCGCATCACGCCTTCTGCACGCGCATCCTGCCGACCGGGGAGGGAAGCTTCGCACGCATCCGCCGCGTGATCCGGCGCACGCACGGGCTCGACCTGCCGGATGACTGGCCCGATCCCGGCTGGACCGCAGCGCGCCACCGCGCGGCTTTCGCGGGTTTTCTCGGGTTCGTGAAGGACAATCTCGCCGGCAACACGAACCTGCGGATCCCGGGCGACTGGTGCGGCCAGACGGCGGCGCTTGAAGGGATGAGCGCCGTCGCGCCGCCCGACCTGGTCGTGCGCGAGACGGAGATGGGCGACTGGCTGCCGGCCGTGGCGCGCGCCGTGGGCCGGCCGGAGGCGCCGCCCCCCGCCGCCGCGCCCGAGGACGCGCCCGTGCCGCTTTCGGCCATCTACGACGCGGACCTCGAACGGCGCGCGCGCGAGGTCTACGCGCGCGATTACGAGCGCCTGGGCTTCGCGGACTGGGGCGGCTGAGCCCCGGCCTCAGGCAGCCTTCACGCTCTGGGCCTCGGTCAGGATCGTGTGCAGCTTGGCCGGGCTCGGGTTGGCGCGCAGCTTCGCGCAGAGCCCCGGATCGCGCAGCGTCCGCGACACGAGCGCGAGCGCCTTCAGGTGCTCGACGCCCGCCGTCTCGGGGGCGAACAGGGCAAGCGCGATGTCCACCGGCTGCCGGTCCACCGCGTCGAAATCGACCGGCTTTTCCAGCAGGATGAAGGCCCCGCGCATGGCGTCGAGTCCCTTGAGACGGGCGTGCGGCAAGGCCACGCCCTGCCCCACGCCGGTGGGGCCGAGCGCCTCGCGGTCGAGAAGGCACTCGACGGTCGTCCGCGCGTCCGTGCCGTAGGCCGATTCGGCCAGCTCGGCCAGCTCATGGATCAGTCGCTTCTTGCTGGAAGCGGACGTGACCACCCGAACGGCGTCGGGTTTGACGAGATCCTGAAGCGTCATGTCCTGCTCGTTTTTCGCCCCGGCGCGGGGTCGCTGGTCCGTTGTCAGGCCGGATCCTGAGGTTCGATCCAGCCTATGTTTCCGTCCTCGCGTCGGTAGACCACGTTCACGCCCTGCCGGGACTCGTTGCGGAAGACGAGAACCGGCACCTCCGCCAGTTCCATCTGCATGACCGCCTCGCCGACCGACAGCGAGGGGATCTGCGTCTGCGTCTCCGCGACGATGACGGGTTGCAGCGTGTCAGGCTCCGAGTCGTCGTCCTCTCTGGCGGCGAGGATATACGAGGAGGCGCCGGTGACTTCAACGGGCTGTCGACGCTCGCGGTGGTGGTCTTTCAACCGTCGCTTGTAGCGGCGCAACTGCTTTTCCATCTTGGCGCAGCAGGCGTCGAAGGCGGCGTAGATCTCCGTCGCGGCGGCCTTGGCCTGCGCCGTCAGGCCGGTGGACAGGTGCACGGTCGCCTCGCAGACGTATTCGTGCGCGCTGCGGGAAAAGACCACCTGCGCGTCGGTGGGGCGGTTGGCGTATTTTTCCAGCGCCGCGCCGAGCTCGGCCTTCACATGCGTGTTCAGCGCCTCGCCGATGTCGATCTGCTTGCCGGTGACCTGATAGCGCATGACCGCTCCTTTCCTGGATTGCCCCGCCCGGCGCGGCGTCGCGCCGCGGCGCCGGGACGGGGAAGGGGACGGACCGCCCGGACGGCCGCGCCTGTCGTGCGCAGCCCTGTCTGTCCTGAAGCGGTACCGTCATGCGGGATATTTGACGGGAGCGCAGCGCGCCCTGTCAATCACAACCGCTTCCTTGCCTGGTGTCAGGAGATGCGGAAGCTGTCGCCGAGATAGACGCGGCGGACGTTCTCGTTGCGCACCACGTCCTCGGGGCTGCCGGACATCAGCATCGTGCCGTCGTGCAGGATGTAGGCGCGGTCCACGATCTCCAGCGTCTCGCGGACGTTGTGATCGGTGATGAGCACACCGATTCCCCGCGTCTTCAGGTCGGCGACGAGGTGGCGGATATCGCCGACGCTGATCGGGTCCACCCCCGCGAAGGGCTCGTCGAGCAGGAGATACTTGGGATCGGCGGCGAGGCAGCGCGCGATCTCGACGCGCCGCCGCTCGCCGCCCGAGAGTGCGAGGGCCGGCGCGCGGCGCAGGTGCTCGATCGAGAAATCGGAGAGCAGCTCTTCGAGCCGTTCGCGCCGGCGGTGCCGCGCGCGCACGGTGATGTCGAGCACGGCGAGGATGTTGTCCTCGACGCTGAGGCCGCGGAAGATCGACATTTCCTGCGGCAGGTAGCCGATGCCGAGGCGCGCGCGGCGGTACATCGGCAGGCCGGTCACGTCGCGCCCGTCCACGAGGATCTGTCCGCCTTCGGGAAAGACGAGTCCCGCGATGGCATAGAAGCAGGTCGTCTTGCCCGAGCCGTTCGGGCCGAGAAGCCCCACCACCTCGCCGCGGTGCAGGTCCATGCTGACATCGCGGATGACGACGCGCCTGCGATAGCTCTTGCGGAGGTGGCGCACCTCGAGCCCCTGCGCGCCCTCGGCGACGGAGAGATGCGGCGCGGCCACTATTCCGCGTCGCCGGGCTGCAGGACGGTGCGCACGCGCCCGGAAAGCTCGGCACGCCCGGTGTCCAGGTCGACGTTCATGCGTTCGGCGGCGACGATCGTCTGGCCGCGGGTCAGCAGCACCTCGCCGCTCATGCGGATGCGGCCGGCCTCCACCTCGTAGTCGGCGCGCTCGGCCTCCGCCGCGTCGTCGCCGCTCACCAGCGTGACGCCGCCCGTCGCCTCCAGTCGCTCGATGCGGTCACCCCCGGACGTGTAGACGACGCGAACCTCCGACGCCGAGAGGCGCATCGTGTCCTGCGAGATCGTCACGGCGCCGGTGAAGACAGCGATACCGGTCTCCTGATCGACCGACAGGTTGTCGGCGGTGACTTCCACCGGCGCGTCCGGGTCGGCGCCGTCCGCGCCGAAGGCCGTCTCCGTGCCCTGCGCCAGAAGCGGGCCGGCGATCAGCGCCGCGATCAGCGCCCCGGCGCGCCGGCAGTTCCCAAGATTCATCACGCCCGTGGCCCGCCTATTGTCCGCGCGGATCGTATAGCAGCTTCACGCCCTCGGTGAAAAGCAAGCGCGCCCCGCGGTCCTGCGTGGCACCCTCGACCAGCAGCCGGCCGGCCGTCACGCGGCCTGCCGGCGCGCGGCCCGTGACGGGGCCCGCGCTCTCCATCCGCAGGCGATCGAAATCGAGGGACAGGCGCTCGGTCTCGAGGGCGTAGCCCGTTGAACTCGACAGCTCGACGCCCCCCGAGAGCTGCGCCTCCGAGGCCGCCTCGTCGAGAACGGCGCTGCGGGCGTTGAGGCGGATCTCGCTGCCGCCGGGCAGGCGCGCGGTGGCGCGCAGCGCCTCCGCTATCGCGCGGCCGCTGGCCTCCGGGGCCGGCCGCGCGCTGCGCGCGGTCAGCATCAGGTCGGTGCCGTCCTCGGTCACGGCGGCGAAGGCCGGTCCGGAGACGCGCTCGCCGTCGCCCGCCGTCTCGCCGCGCCGCTCGAGCCACTCCGGCGTGGTGGGCGGCGCAGCGGGGCGCGAGAGCAGAAAGAGCACGGACAGCAGGCCCAGCGCCGCGAGCGGCAGCGCGATCTTCAGCCATGCCATCACGCGGGACCGGGTGTCGTTGCCGAGGGCCATCCGCTGTCCGTCCCTCCGGGCCGCGCACGGCCTGCGGCGGCTCAGTGCGAGAAGATGTCCTGCTCCGGCCAGCCGGAGAGGTCCAGCATCGCGCGCGTCGGCAGGAAATCGAAGCAGGCCTGCGCGAGTTCGAGCCGCCCCTCGCGCATCAGCATCTCCTCCAGCGCTGCGCGCAGACGGTGCAGGTAAAGCACGTCGGAGGCCGCGTAGTCCAGTTGCGCCGGGCTCAGCGTCGTCGCGCCCCAGTCGCTCGACTGCTGCTGCTTGGAGATGTCGATGCCGAGCAGCTCCTGTGTCAGCACCTTGAGACCGTGCCGGTCGGTGTAGGTCCGCACGAGCTTCGAGGCGATCTTGGTGCACCAGACCGGCTCGGCGAGGCTGCCGAAGGCGTTGTGCAGGGCGGCGATGTCGAAGCGGCCGAAATGGAAGAGCTTCAGCGTGTCCCGGGACTCGAGCAGCCGCTGCAGGTTGGGTGCCGAGGCCTGCCCGCGCGCGACCTGAACGAGATGCGCGTCCCCGTCCCCGCCCGAAAGCTGCACGACGCACAGCCGGTCGCGGTGGGGATTGAGACCCATCGTCTCGCAGTCCACGGCCACCACCGGCCCGAGGTCGAGATCGGCGGGAAGATCGCCCTGATGAAGATGTACGGCCACGTCGGCGCCCCCGCATCGTCTGCACGGACGGCTTAGAGCCTCCGTCACGGGGGCGCAACCATCCGGCCGCGGACGTCATTTTTCTGCCCGATTCGCGAGTGCAGCGCGGTCCGCCGTCTGCCGCGGA
>NZ_JAWLFS010000220.1:0-5054 GCF_041685465.1 Rhodosalinus sp.
CGGGTAGAGCACCCCGGCGGCCACCGGGATCAGCGCGGTGTTGTAGCCGAAGGCCCAGACAAGGTTCTGCCGGATGTTGCGCAGCGTGGCGCGCGACACCTCCACCGCGTTGACCACGCCGGCGAGGTCGCCCGACATCAGCACCACGTCGGCCGATTCCATCGCCACGTCCGTGCCGGTGCCGATCGCCACGCCCACGTCCGCCTCGGCGAGCGCGGGGGCGTCGTTGATGCCGTCGCCGACGAAGGCGACCTTGCGCCCGCCCGTGCGCAGATCGTCCAGCGCGGCCACCTTGCCGTCGGGCAGGACGCCGGCCACCACGCGGTCGATGCCGATGTCGCGGGCGATGGCCTGCGCGGTCGCCTCCCGGTCGCCGGTGATCATCGCCACCTCGAGGCCCATTTCGCGCAGCCGGGCGATGGCGGCGCGGCTCGTCTCCTTGACCGGGTCGGCCACGGCGATCAGCGCGGCGAGCCGGCCGTCGATCGCGGCGTAGAGCACGCTCTCGCCGCGGCCGGAGCGGCGCGCGTCCTCGGCGCCGAAGGGCGAGAGGTCGAGGCCCATCTCTTCCATGAAGCGCGCGGACCCCACCGCCACCTCGCGGTCCTCGACGCGGGCGCGCACGCCACGGCCCGTCTCGCTTTCGAAGCTCCCGGCTTCCGGCGCGGCGACGCCCTCGGCGCGCGCGGCGCGCACCACGGCCTCGGCGATCGGGTGCTCCGAGACGGCCTCGGCCGCGGCGACGAGGCGGAGCGCCTCGGCGCGGTCGGTGCCCTCCGACGGGACGAGCGCCGCCATCTCGGGGCGGCCCTCGGTCACCGTGCCCGTCTTGTCCAGCGCGACCACGTCCACGCCGGCGAGCGCCTGCAGCGCCTCACCCTTGCGGAAGAGCACGCCGAGCTCGGCGGCCCGCCCCGTGCCCACCATGATCGAGGTCGGCGTGGCGAGCCCCATGGCGCAGGGGCAGGCGATGATCAGGACCGAGACGCCGGCGACCAGCGCCATGGTGAGCGCCGGATCGGGGCCGACCACGAGCCAGACCAGCACCGTCAGCGCCGCGACGCCCATCACCACCGGCACGAACCAGAGCGTCACCCGGTCCACGAGCGACTGGATCGGCAGGCGCGCGCCCTGCGCCTCTTCCACCATGCGGGTGATCTGCGCGAGCACCGTGTCGGCGCCCACCGCCGTGGCGCGGAAGCGGAAGCTGCCGGCGCCGTTCACGGTGCCGCCGGTGACGGCGTCGCCCTCTGATTTCTCGACGGGAAGCGGCTCGCCGGTGATCATGCTCTCGTCGACATGCGCCGCGCCCTCGATCACCGCGCCGTCGGTGGGCAGCCGCTCGCCCGGGCGCACCACGAGCACGTCGCCGACCTGCACCTCGTCCACGGGCACCTCGACGGTCTCGCCACCGCGCTCGACGCGGGCGGTGCGCGCGCGCAGGCCCATCAGGCGCTCGATCGCGGCGCCCGTGCGGCCCTTGGCCCGCGCCTCGAGCGTGCGGCCGAGCAGGATCAGCGTGACGATCACCGCCGCCGCCTCGAAATAGACGGCGCGCACGTCGGCGGGCAGGAGATCGGGCGCGAAGGTGGCGACGGTCGAGTAGCCCCAGGCCGCGGCGGTGCCCACGGCGACGAGGCTGTTCATGTCCGGCGCGCCCTTGAGAAGCGCCGGCACCCCGCGCAGGAAGAACTCGCGCCCCGGGCCGATCAGGATCAGCGTCGTCAGCGCGAACTGGATGAGCCAGCTTGCCTGATGGCCGATGGTCTGCCCGATCAGCGCGTGCGCGCCGGGAATCATGTGTCCGCCCATCTCGAGGAGGAAGACGGGCAGCGCGAGCGCTCCGGCAAGGGCGGTCTTGCGGGCTGCGGCCCGCGCCTCCTCGGCCTTGCGGGCTCCGCGGTCCGCGGCGTCGTCGGCCCCGGCCGGCTTCGCCGGGTAGCCCGCCCCGGTCACCGCGTCGGCCAGCGCGCGCGCGCCGGCGGCCCCCTCGAGCACGGTCGCGCGCGCCTCCTCGGCGGCGAGGTTGACCTCCGCCGAAAGAACGCCCGGCACGGCCTCGATCGCCTGATCGACGCGGCCCACGCAGGAGGCACAGTTCATTCCCGAGACGGCGAGCGTCACGGTCTCGGTCCGGGCGGGGTAGCCCGCGCGCTCCAGCGCCGCGGCCGCCTCCGCCCCGCGCGCGGGGCTGTCGAGCGTGACGGTGGCGGTCTCCGCCGCGAGGTTCACGTTGACCTCGGCGACGCCCTCGACCGCCTCCAGCGCCGCGGCGGCACGCCGGACGCAGCCCGCACAGTTCAGGCCCTCCAGCGCGAAGGTGATGCGATGTGCGTCGCTCATGGTGAGACCTCCGTTCGACGAGTTCCCCACCGATGTGGGGCCTCCAGTCACTGGAAGGTCAAGGGGCGACTTCGACCGGGCTCAGAACACGCGGAAGGTGAGCGTGGTGAGGCTGCGCTCGATGCCGGGAATGTCGAGAAGACGCTCGTTGATGTATTTGCCCACGTCCTCGTCCTCGGGGATGTAGAGCTTCATCAGGAGGTCCCACTCGCCGCTCGTGGAGTAGAGCTCGGAATGGATCTCGCGCAGGACGATCTCCTCGGCGACCCGGTAGGTGGTCCCCGGGGTGCAGCGGAGCTGGACGAAAACGAGCGTGGACATCGGCGCGCCCCTCACGGTTGGTCGCCCGGACGCTCGCACAGCCCGCGACCCGGTGCAACGCCGCGGGGTTGGCGGGCGCCAGGCGGCCCGCTAGAAGGCGCGCACCGCCAGAGGAGACCCCCCATGCGCCGCGCCCGCATCGACCGCAGCACCGCCGAGACCTCGATTTCGCTCGACCTCGCCCTCGACGGCACCGGCGCGCGGGAGATCGCGACCGGCGTCGGCTTCTTCGACCACATGCTGGAGCAACTCGCGCGCCACGCGCTGATCGACGTCACCCTGCAGGCCACCGGCGACCGCCACATCGACGATCACCACACGGTCGAGGACTGCGGCATCGCGCTCGGCCGGGCGCTGGCCGAGGCGCTCGGCGACAAGCGCGGAATCCGCCGCTACGGCGCCGTCACGCTGGTGATGGACGAGGCCCGCGTCTCCGCCGCGCTCGACCTCTCCGGGCGGCCCTTCCTCGTCTGGGACGTCGCTTTCCCGACGGAGAAGATCGGCGGCTTCGACACCGAGCTCGTGCGCGAGTTCTTCCAGGCGGTGGCGAGCCACGGGGGCGTGACGCTCCACGTCACGCAGGAGGCCGGTGCCAACAGCCACCACATCGCCGAGGCCGCCTTCAAGGCGGTGGCCCGCGCGCTGCGCGCCGCCGTCGAGCCCGACCCGCGCGCGGGCGCGGAGGTGCCCTCGACCAAGGGCACGCTCTGAGCGCCGCCACGCAAGGGGGCGCTGCCCCCTCTTGGCCTGACGGCCAATTCACCCCCGGAGTACTTGGGCCAAGATGATGGGCGCGGGGCGGCGCGACTTGGCAATCCCGGGACGCTGGTCTAGTCAGCGCGCTGTTCCGGCACCGGAGGCGCGGTCATGACCACCGTCATCGTCGATTACGAAAGCGGCAACCTGCACTCCGCCGAGAAGGCGTTCCAGCGCATGGCGGTCGAGACGGACGCGGGCGCGGTCCTCGTCAGCGCCGAGCCGGAGACGGTGGCCGCGGCCGAGCGCGTGGTGCTGCCGGGCGACGGGGCCTTCCCGGCATGCCGGCAGGCGCTCTTCGCCCGGGCGGGGCTCTTCGAGGCGATCGAGGAGGCGGCGCTGCGCCGCGCGCGGCCCTTCCTGGGCATCTGCATCGGGATGCAGATGCTGGCGAGCCGGGGCATGGAATACGCGGAGACGCCGGGCTTCGACTGGATTCCCGGCACCGTCGCGCGCATCGCGCCGGAAGACCCGGCGCTCAAGGTGCCGCACATGGGCTGGAACGACCTTGTGGTCGACCGCCCGCACCCGGTGCTGGACGGCATCGCGACGGGCGATCACGCCTATTTCGTCCACTCCTACCAGATGCGCCTCGCCGATCCGGGGCATCTCCTGGCGCATGCCGATTATGGCGGCCCCGTCACCGCGGTCGTGGGGCGCGGCACGATCCTCGGCACGCAATTCCACCCCGAGAAGAGCCAGGCCACGGGCCTGCGCCTGATCGCCAATTTCCTGCGCTGGCGCCCCTGAGGGCGGCGGCACGGACACGGGAGCGCGCGATGATCCTCTACCCCGCGATCGACCTCAAGGACGGGCAGGCCGTGCGCCTGCTGCGCGGCGAGATGGCCGCGGCCACGGTCTTCAACGACGACCCGGCGGCGCAGGCGCGCGCCTTCGTGGAGGCCGGCGCGCGCTGGCTGCACCTCGTCGACCTGAACGGCGCCTTCGCCGGGCGGCCCGTGAATGCCGCCGCGGTCGAGGCGATCCTCGCCGCCTGCCCGGAGACCCCCGCGCAGCTCGGCGGCGGCATCCGCGACATGGTCACCATCGAGACCTGGCTCGGCAAGGGGCTGGCGCGGGTGATCCTCGGCACCGTGGCGGTGGAGGACCCGGACCTCGTACGCGCCGCGGCGCGCGCCTTCCCGGGGCGCATCGCGGTCGGCATCGACGCGCGCGCGGGACGCGTGGCCACCCGCGGCTGGGCCGAGGAGACGGAGGTGGAGGCCACCGAGCTCGCGCGGCGCTTCGAGGACGCCGGGGTGGCGGCGCTGGTCTACACCGACATCGAGCGCGACGGCGCGATGGGCGGGCCGAACGTGGCCGCGACCGAGGCGCTGGCGCGCGCCGTCTCGATCCCGGTGATCGCCTCGGGGGGCGTCGCCGCGCTCGCCGATCTGATCGCGCTGCGCGACACCGGCGCGATCGCGGGGGCGATCTCGGGGCGCGCGCTCTACGACGGCAAGCTCGACCTCGCGGAGGCGCTGGCCGCGCTGGGCTGACGTCGGCGCTGGCAGGGGGCGCTGGCAGGGGGCGCTGCCCCCGTCGGCTTCGCCGACTCCCCCGGGATATTTCTGACCAAGAAGAAGGACCGAAGCGCAGGGACTGGCGTCGCCCGGGGCGGCGTGGCACAGGGG
>NZ_JAWLFS010000221.1:0-5037 GCF_041685465.1 Rhodosalinus sp.
CGTCGTCATCCTCGACGGCGTGCGCGTCGCGCGCACGCCGCGCGCGGCGCTCCGGATCGCGGTCGCGCTCGCCGAGGATGGCATCCTGCCCCGCGAGGAGGCCCTGATGCGCGTCGAGCCCGGCGCGCTCTCGGAGCTTCTGCACCGGCAGGTGGCGCCCGGCGCGCGGCGCAACCGGCTCGCGCGCGGGGTCGCGGCGAGCCCCGGCGCCGCCTCCGGGCGGATCGTCTTTTCCGCCGACGCCGCGCAGGCCGCCGCCGCGCGGGGGGAATCGGCCGTGCTCGTCCGGCGCGAGACCTCGCCGGCCGACATCCGCGGCATGCACGCCGCGGTCGCCGTTCTGACCGAGCGCGGCGGCATGACCAGCCATGCGGCGGTGATCGGGCGCGGCCTCGGCCTGCCCTGCGTGGTCGGTGCCTCCGAGCTCGGCTTTCGCACGCAGGACCGGACCCTCGTCGCGCCGGACGGGCGGACGCTGCGCGAGGGCGACATCATCACCGTGGACGGCACCACCGGCGACGTGCTCGCCGGCGCGCCCGCGATGGTGGAGGCGGCGCTCGACGATGCCTTCCGCACTTTCCTGTCCTGGGCCGACGCGGTGCGCGACATCGGCGTGCGCGCCAATGCCGACACGCCCGACGACGCGCAGACCGCGCGCAACTTCGAGGCGCAGGGCATCGGGCTCTGCCGCACCGAGCACATGTTCTTCGAGGGCGACCGCATGACGCCCATGCGCGAGATGATCTTCGCCGACACGCCGGAGGATCGCCGCGCGGCGCTCGAACGGCTGCTGCCCATGCAGCGGCGGGACTTCGTCGAGCTTTTCCGGATCATGCAGGGCAAGCCGGTCTGCATCCGCCTCTTCGATCCGCCGCTGCACGAGTTCCTGCCGCGCGACCGCGCCGGGATGCGCGAGCTTGCCGCCTCGCTTGACCTGCCGCTCTCGGACGTCACCCGCCGGGTCGAGGCGCTCGGCGAATACAACCCCATGCTGGGCATGCGCGGCGTGCGCCTCGGCATCGCGGTGCCCGAGATCTACGACATGCAGGCGCGCGCCATCTTCGAGGCGACCGAGGAAGCGAGCCGCGAGGGTGCGCCGGTCGTGCCCGAGATCATGATCCCGCTCGTCTCGGCCAAGCGCGAGGTGGAACTGGTCAAGACCCGGATCGACGCGGTGGCGGCCGCGGTGATGACCGAGCGCACCGCGCGGCTCGATTATCGCCTCGGCGTGATGGTCGAGACGCCGCGCGCCTGCCTGCGCGCGGAGGATATCGCGCATCACTCCGCCTTCCTGAGCTTCGGGACGAACGACCTGACGCAGATGACCTACGGCCTCTCGCGCGACGACGCGGGGCGCTTCATGTCGGCCTATGTCACGCAGGGCGTCTTTCCGGAGGATCCCTTTCACGTGCTCGACGTGGAGGGCGTGGGCGAGCTCCTGCGGATCGCGGCGGAGCGCGGGCGGATCGGGCGGCCGGACATCGTGCTGTCGGTCTGCGGCGAGCATGGGGGCGATGCCGAATCGATCGCCTTCTGCCGCCGTGCCGGATTCGACTACGTCTCGTGCTCGCCGTTCCGGGTGCCGGTGGCACGCCTTGCCGCGGCGCAGCTCGCGCTCATGGACAAGATGGCGTAGCGGCCGCGGCGCCACCCTCGACATTTGGTCCGGGATCCAAAGCCGCCGGCGCTGTCAAGCGAATTCCCGCCGATGGCATGGTCGTTTCTGGACAATCCAGCGCCGGTTCCGATACCTCCTCGCCCGGTGCTTCGGCCCGCCGGGCCGGACAGGAGTTGGGGGATGTCATGCGCAAGCTTATCGCTGCCGGTGCGGCGGCCGTCGCGCTGGCTGCACCGGCCGGCGCCGAATTCGCGTCCGACCCGGCGCAGCACCTGATGCGCATAGAGCGTGACGCGCTCGAAACCGTGTCGCGCGACCGCCTGCAGCGCCTGATGCGCGCCGCCGCGGAGGCTGACGAAGACGTGGTCCGCGTGAGCTACGACGGAGACTGGCTTGCCGGTCAGGCGGCGCCCGACGGGGGCGCGGAATGGAAGTGCCTGTCCGAGGCGCTCTACTTCGAGGCCCGCGGCGAGAGCGTGCGCGGGCAGTTCGCCGTGGCCGAGGTGATCCTCAACCGGGTGGAAAGCTCCGTCTTTCCGGATACGGTCTGCGGCGTGATCGAGCAGGGCACCGGCGAGCTCTACCAGTGCCAGTTCACCTATACCTGCGACGGCGCGGCAGAGACGATTCACGAGCCCGAGGCCTGGGCGCAGGTCGGCAAGGTGGCGCGCGCGATGATCGACGGCGCGCCGCGGGCGCTGACCGACGGCGCGACGCATTACCACACGAAACACGTGAGCCCGCGCTGGGCGGGGGTGTATCCGCGCACCGCGACGATCGGCGTGCACCACTTCTACCGCAAGCCGGTGCGCGTGTCGTCGAACTGAGCGTGCCGCGAACGGGCGACGGGGTGCCGTTGGGCGCCCTGTCGGTGCCCGGCACCGCGGGGTAGGGTCGCGAGCGAATCGGCCCGGAGCGTACCCCTCATGTCAGATGTCCACCTCGCCTTCTCGCACCCGGTGGAGCGTGCCGTCGCCACCGCCGACGACCGCCCGCGCGACCGCATCTCGCTGCGCGAGCACGTCGTCGAGGTGGAGATCGGCGCCTTCCAGGCCGAGCGCGGGGCGACGCAGCGCGTGCGCTTCGACGTGGTGGTCGAGGTGCGCCCGCTGACCGAGCCGGTGGCCGACGACGTGGACCGCATCCTGAGCTACGACCGCCTGACCGAGGCCATCGCGCAGGAACTGGCCGCCGAGCGCGTCAACCTGCTGGAGACGCTCGCGGAGCGCATCGCCGAGCGCATCCTTCTGGAGCCCATGGCGATGCGCGCCTTCGTGCGCGTCGAGAAGCTCGACCGCGGCCCCGGCGCGCTCGGCGTCGAGATCGTGCGCACGCGCCGCGACCTGCCGCGCGACCTGCATCTCGTGCGCGACGAGGATCGGCCGCACCCTGTCATCGTCTATCTCTCGAACGCCGCGATCGCCTCGGATCGTCTGGCGCCCTGGCTCGACGGGCTGGAGGCGGCGGGGCGGCCCGCGATCCTCTGCGTGGGCGCGCCGGAGCTGCCGGCGCCGCGGGCACGCGCGGGGCTCGCGCAGCGGCGCATCGACCTTCTCGCCCTCGAGCAGAACGCCTGGGTGCTCGCGGGGCGGGACGCGCGCTGTGTCGTGGTCGAGAGCCGGACGGAACTCGACTGGGCGATGAAGCACGGGCAGATCAGCGTCTGGGCGCCCTCGAAGATCGTGCTCGACGCGGTGGACAGCCCCGAGGCGCAGCCGCGCGACGGCGTGGCGCTCGCCGCTTGGCTCGGGCGGCAGATGCAGGCCGCCGAGCTCGTCGTCGTCGGCGAAGCCCCGCCGGAGGAGCCGGGGCTGCCGGTCCGCGCGGCGGAGGCGGACGCGCCCGCGCTCTGAGCCGCTTGCCAAGCGCGCCGCCTTCGCGCATGCAGCAATCCATGACGTATTATCGCCCGATCGTCCGCCACGGCGCGGTCCGCCACGATGACGCGGTGCCGCTCGCCGGCGGCCCCGCGTGGTTCGCGGAGGCCGAATGCCTCTCCCGCGTGGCGGCCCCGCGCCTCGTCCCCGCGTCCGACCTGCCCGAGGATTGGCGCGCCGCGCTCACCGCGCCGCGCGCGCCGCTCGCCGGCCTCGCCATGGACCGTCCGCGGATCATGGGCATCCTGAACGTCACGCCCGACAGCTTCTCCGACGGCGGCGCGCATCTCGACCCCGAGACCGCCGTCGCCGCCGCCCGCGCGATGGCCGAGGCGGGGGCCGAGATCATCGACGTGGGTGGCGAATCGACCCGCCCCGGCGCCGTGGAGGTGCCCGAGCGGGAGGAGATCGCGCGCATCGCCCCCGTGACGGGCCCTGTCGCCGCGCTCGGCCATCCGGTCTCGATCGACACGCGCAAGGCCGCCGTCGCGCGGGCCGCGCTCGAGGCCGGGGCGGCGGTGGTCAACGACGTCTCGGCGCTCACCTTCGACCCTGGGCTGGCTGACGTCTGCGCCGCGACGGGCGCGCCGGTGATCCTGATGCACGCGCAGGGCACGCCCGAGACGATGCAGGACGACCCGCGCTACGACGCCGTGCTGCTGGACGTCTTCGACGCGCTCGAGGGGCATCTCGCGCGGGCCGAGGCCGCGGGCATCCCGCGCGCGCGCTGCGTCGTCGATCCCGGCATCGGCTTCGGCAAGACGCTCGCGCACAACCTCGCGCTGATCCGGGGCATCGCGCTCTTTCACGGGCTGGGCGTGCCGGTGATGCTCGGCGCCTCGCGCAAGGGCTTCATCGGGCAGGTCTCGGGCGCGCCCGGCGGCGCGGCGCGCGCGCCGGGCTCCGTCGCCGTGGCGCTCCGGGCGGTGGCCGAGGGGGTGCAGCTCCTGCGGGTGCACGACGTGGCGGAGACGGCGCAGGCGCTCGCGCTCTGGCAGGCGACGGAAGAGGGAGGCAAGGCGGCATGACCCGCAATTTCTTCGGCACCGACGGCATCCGCGGGCGGGCCAACACCGCGCCCATGACGGCGGACCTCGCGCTCCGCCTCGGACAGGCGGCGGGGCGGTACTTCCGCCGCGACGGCGGCAGCGCGGTGCACCGCGTGGTGATCGGCAAGGACACGCGGCTTTCCGGCTACATGTTCGAGAACGCGCTGACCGCGGGCCTCACCTCCGCCGGCATGAACGTCCTGCTGCTCGGCCCGGTGCCGACGCCGGCGGTGGGGCTGCTGACCCCCTCGATGCGCGCCGATCTCGGCATCATGATCTCGGCCTCGCACAACCCGGCCGAGGACAACGGGATCAAGTTCTTCGGTCCCGACGGCTTCAAGCTCTCCGACGCCGCCGAGGTGGAGATCGAGGCGCTGCTCGAGGCTGGTGTCGATCCCGCGCCGGCGCAGCAGATCGGGCGCGCGCAGCGGATCGACGACGGCCGCTTCCGCTACGTCGAGCGGGTGAAATCGACCTTTCCGCAGGGCATGCG
>NZ_JAWLFS010000021.1:0-20463 GCF_041685465.1 Rhodosalinus sp.
CTCTACGCCTTCACCAACACGCTGGCCAAGTCGCAGGCGGGCGGCTCGGCCAAGCGGCAGGCGGCCGCCGCCCTCGCGCAGCTCATGTCGCCGATGACGCCGCATCTGTCCGAAGAACTGTGGTCCCTGTTGGGGCGCGACGGCATGATCCTCGACGCGCCCTGGCCCGTCGCGGACGCGGCGATGCTGGTGGAGGAGGAGATCACGCTGCCCGTCCAGATCAACGGCAAGCGCCGGGGCGAGATCACCGTGCCGCGCGATCTCGGCAAGGCGGAGGTCGAGAAGGCCGCGCTCGAAAGCGAGCCGGTGGCGCGCGCCCTCGACGGCGGGGCGCCGAAGAAGGTGATCGTCGTGCCGGGCCGGATCGTGAATGTGGTGCTCTGACCGCCGCCGTCTGCTCGCCCTCTCCGCCGCGGCGCTCGCCGCCGGCTGCGGCTTCGCGCCGGTCTACGGCCCGGAGGGCGCGGGCCGCGCGTTGCAGGGGCGGGTCGCGATGCCGACACCGGAGACGCGCACGGACTACCATTTCACCCGCCGGCTGGAAGAGCGGCTCGGCCGCGCCGATGCGCCCCGTTACCGGCTGGAAGCGCCGCTCACCGTCACCCGCGAGGGTCTCGGCGCGACGGCCGACGGGCGGACCAGTCGCTATCAACTGCTCGGCCGCGCCCACTGGCGGCTTCTGCGGGCCGATGCCGCAGAGGAGGCCGCACCGCTCGCGGAAGGGCGGGTGACCGGTTTCACAGGCTATTCCGCGAGCGGCTCCACACTCGCCACCCGCGCGGCCCGGCGCGACGCCGAGGAGCGGCTCGCGAGCCTCCTTGCCGACCGGCTGGTGGAGCGGCTGATCCTCGCCGCGCCGGAGGATCGCGGGACATGAAGCTCGCCGCGCGGGAGGTCGCGCGCTACTGCGCCGCACCGGACCCGCAGGCGGCGGGCCTCCTGATCTACGGGGCGGACCCGATGCGCGTCGCCCACCGCCGGCAGCAGGCCGTCGCCGCGCTGATCGGGCCGGAGGGCGAGGGCGAGATGCGGCTGACGCGGATGGCCGGGGCGGACCTGCGCCGCGATCCGGCCGCGCTCATGGACGCGATCAAGGCGCAGGGCTTCTTCCCCGGCGCGCGCGTCGCGCTGGTGGAGGACGCGGGCGACGGGCAGGTGGAGGCGATCGCCGCCGCGCTGGAGGCCTGGCGCCCGGGCGACGCGCAGATCGTCGTCACCGCGGGGCAGCTCAAGCCCGCCTCGAAGCTCCGCAAGCTCTTCGAGGGCCACGGAAGCGCGCGCGCCGCCGCGATCTACGACGACCCGCCGGGGCGCGAGGAGATCCAGGCGGAACTCGCGCGCGCCGGGCTCTCCGGTGCCTCGGGCGAGGCGCTCGACGCGCTCTTCGCGCTGGGCCGCACGCTCGAGCCCGGCGATTTCCGCCAGACGCTGGAGAAACTCGCGCTCTACAAGCTCGACGACCCCGCGCCGCTTTCGGCGGGGGAGGTGGCGCTGCTCGCCCCCGCCTCCACCGAGGCCGAGGCCGACGCGGTGATCGAGGCCGCCGCAGAGGCCCGCGAGGGCGAGATCGGCCCGCTCATCCAGCGCCTCGCCGCGCAGGGCGTGACGCCCGTGCGCCTGTCCATCGCCGGCGGGCGGCACTTCCGCGCGCTCTACCGCGCGGCCTCGGACCCGGAAGGGCCCGGCAAGGGGATCGCCCGGCTGCGCCCGCCGGTCTGGGGGCCGCGGCGTGACCGGATGGAGCGGCAGGCCCGCGCCTGGGGCGCGGAGCGGCTGCAGGCCGCGCTCGAGGTGCTGGCCGAGACCGACCGCACGCTGCGCTCGGCCAACCAGACCGCGCCGCAGATGGCGGTGATGGAGCGCACGCTCCTGCGCCTGTCGCGGCTGCGCGGCCGGCGCTGAGGCTCTGGACATTCGCGCGCCGCGCGGCTTGCATCGCGCAGGACAGGGGAGGAGATGCCATGTATACCGTGATCGGCGACCTGAAGACCCGCGCCTTCCGCGTGGTCTGGATGCTCGAGGAACTGGGGCAGCCCTACACGCACCGCCCGGCCGCGCCGGGATCGGAGGCGGCGCGCGCCGTGAACCCCTCCGGCAAGGTGCCGGTGCTGAGGGTGGATGAGGCCGCGCTTACCGATTCGACGGCGATCCTGACCTATCTCGCCGACCGGCACGGCGCGCTCACCCACCCCGCCGGCACGCGGGAGCGCGCGCGCCAGGACGCGATGACCTTCCGGATCCTCGACGAGATCGAGACGCCGCTCTGGACGGCCGCGAAGCACAGCTTCGTGCTGCCGGAGGACAAGCGCGTCCCGGCGGTCAAGGACAGCCTGAAGTGGGAATATGCGAAGGCCCTCGCGCGGCTGATGGACGATCTGCCCGGCGCCCACCTCGCCGGGCCGGCGCCCACCGTGCCGGACCTCCTGCTCGCCCATTGCGGCGGTTGGGCGAAGGCGGCCGGCTTCCCCGCGGACGAGCCGCGCTTCGCCGAGTACCTCCGGCGGATGCGCGCGCGCCCGGCCTTCCGCGCGGTCGCCGAGCGGCTGAAGGCCGCCTGACCGGCGGAGAAAATTCTTCGTACGAAGAATTTTCGGCCCCGCGCCCGCGGCCCCGGCGATTTTTCGTACGAAAAATCGCCCCGCTCACAGCCGCTCGATCGCGATGGCCGTGCCCTCGCCGCCGCCGATGCAGATCGCGGCGACGCCGCGCTTGAGCCCCCGCGTCTCGAGCGCGTTCAGGAGCGTCACCATGATCCGCGCGCCCGAGGCGCCGATCGGGTGGCCGAGCGCGCAGGCGCCCCCGTTCACGTTCACGATGTCCCGCGGCAGCCCCATCTCGCGCATGAAGGCCATCGGGACGACCGCGAAGGCCTCGTTGACCTCCCATAGGTCCACGTCGCCCACGCTCCAGCCGATGCGCTCCAGGAGGGTCCGCGCGGCGGGCACGGGCGCGGTTGTGAACCATCCGGGCGCCTGCGCGTGGCTCGCGTGGCCCAGGAGGCGCGCGCGCGGTGTCATGCCGGCGCTCTCTGCGTGGCCGCGTTCGGCCAGCACCAGCGCCGCCGCCCCGTCGGAGATCGAGGAGGCGTTCGCCGCCGTCACCGTGCCGCCCTCGCGGAAGGCGGGCCTGAGCTCCGGGATCTTGTCGGGCCGCGCCTGCGCGGGCTGCTCGTCGGCCTCGACCACCGTCGCGCCCTTGCGGGACCTGAGCGTGACCGGCGCGATCTCGCGCGCGAAGGCGCCGCTGTCCTGCGCCGCGAGCGCCCCTTCGAGGGAGCCGATGGCATAGGCGTCCTGCGCGTCGCGCGTGAACTGGTAGTGCTCGGCGCAATCCTCGGCGAAGGTGCCCATGAGGCGGCCCTTGTCGTAGGCATCCTCCAGCCCGTCGAGGAACATGTGATCGACCGCCTGCTGATGCCCGATCCGGGCGCCGCCGCGCATCGACGGCAGCAGGTAGGGCGCACGGCTCATGCTTTCCATGCCGCCCGCCGCGATCACCCGCGCCTGACCGAGCGCGATCTGGTCGTGGGCGACCATCGCCGCCTTCATGCCCGAACCGCACATCTTGTTGAGCGTGGTCGCCGGCACCTCCTCGCCGAGGCCGGCGGCGAATCCCGCCTGCCGGGCGGGCGCCTGGCCCTGCCCGGCGGGCAGGACGCAGCCCATCACCACCTCGTCGACCGCCGGGCGCCCGGCCTCCTCGAGCGCGGCGGTGAGCGCGACGCCGCCCAGTTCCGCCGCCGGCGCGCCCGAGAGAGCCCCCTGCAGTCCGCCCATCGGCGTGCGGGCCGCGCCCGCGATTACGACCTCTGCCATCGCGATCCCTCCTCTTCCATGCTCCGGCATACCGGATGGTAAGGATTGCGGTCCAGTCTCCGCCCCTGCGTGACTTGAAGAGGGAGCCGCCCCATGAATCTCGAGAGCCGCGACAGCGGCGCGACGCGGGTCGTCGCCGTGCGCGAGGAGCGGATCGACGCCGCGGTGGCGATCCGGTTCAAGGACCTGATGCGCGAGCAGAGCGGCGATGCGCCGCCCCGGATCGTGCTCGATCTCGGCGACGTGGGGTTCATCGATTCCAGCGGGCTCGGCGCCATCGTCGCCGCGATGAAGCAGATGGACGGTCGCAGGCTCGAACTCGCCGCGGTGACGCCGGCGGTGGACAAGGTGTTCCGCCTGACGCGGATCGACCGCATCTTCACGATCCACCCGAGTGTCGAGGCCGCGCTCGCCGCCCCGGCGGGGTGACCGGACGGCCCGCGTCCTCCGGAGGCCCGCCGCCATGCCGCGCCCCCGCTGTGAGCCCCTCTTCGCCCTCTCCTGCTGCGGTCGCCAGTCGGAGATCCGCCCGGCGCTTTCGAAACTGCGCGCGGCGCTCGCGACCGCCGCGCCGGGCCGTTGCGCCGAGGCGCTCGATTCGGTCGAGATCGCGGTCGCCGAAGTTCTCAACAACATCGTCGAACATGCGGGGCCGTCCGATCGCCTGGGCGCCATCCGGGTCGCGGCCTGCGCGGGACGGCGTGTGCTGATCGTGCGCGTGAGTGACGATGGCCGGCCGATGCCCGGCGGGCGTCTGCCGGTTCGCGGGGCGCCCGATCTCGCCGTGCCGCGCGCCGAACTGCCCGAGGGCGGCTTCGGCTGGGCGATCGTGCACGAGCTGACCGCCGGACTCGGCTACCGCCGTGCCGGGGGTCGCAACGAGCTCACGCTGCGCTTCGCCTGCGGCGATGACCGTCCCGAAGGGCGCGATGCCTTGAAAAGGCCCGATTGAGTCCCCGAGCGAGCCAGAATGACCCGCGATACACGTACCTGTAGCTGCATAGGCTTCCCTCGGTGCCGCGTCGTCAATAGCCCCCACCCAGTGCGCGGCACCGAGGTCTTTCCCTCTTCCGGCCAAGGATTGCGTCCGGACGCGCGGCCGCCTAGCACGGAGGCAGGCCGAGAGGAGGAGCAGATGCGCGATTTCCAGACCCCGGGGCGTTCGCCCGTCTTCGCCAGCGAGGGCATCTGCGCGACCTCCCACCCGCGCGCGGCGCTCGCTGCGGTGGATATCCTGCGTCGTGGCGGCAACGCGATGGACGCGGCGATCGCGGGCGGCGTCATGCTCGGCCTGTGCGAGCCGCACATGACCGGGATCGGCGGCGACGCCTTCGCGCTCTGGACCCGGCCCTGCGAGGACGAGGTGCGCGCGCTCAACGGCTCGGGCCGCGCCCCCGAGGGGGCGGATGCGCAGGCGCTGCGCGACCGGGGGCTCGACGCCGTGCCGCTGGACGGGGCGGAGGCGGTGACCGTGCCGGGCGCGGTCGCGGCCTTCGACCATCTCGCCGCGACGGAGGGGCGGCTCGGCCTCGGTGCGCTGCTCGCCCCCGCGATCGAGGCGGCCGAACAGGGCGTGCCGGTCGCGCCGCGCGTGGCCTTCGACTGGGCAACGGGGGCCGCGCGGCTCTCAGGTGCGGCGCAGGATCACTTTCTCTTCGGGGGCGAGGCGCCCGCGCCGGGCACGCTCTTCCGAGCGCCGGGACAGGCCGAGGTGCTGCGCCGCATCGCGCGGGACGGCGCGCGCGCCTTCTACGAGGGCGAGGTCGCCGAGGACATGCTCGCCATCCTCGCCGCGCGGGGCGGGGTGCATGCGGCGGAGGATTTCGCGGCCGCAGCGCCGACGCACGCAGAGCCGATTTCCGGGACCTATCGCGGTCGCGAGCTCGTCGAGCATCCGCCGAACGGGCAGGGCGCCGCCGCGATCCTGCTGGCGCAGATCCTCGCGGAGTTCGATCTCGCGTCGCTCGACCCCTTCGGACCCGAGCGCGCGCATCTGGAGGCCGAGGCCTGGAAGCTCGCCGAGGACGCGCGCAACCGCTTCGTCGGCGATCCCGACAGGGCCGCGGCCGGGCGGCTGACCGATCCGGAGACCGCGCGCCGCCTCGCCGGGCTGATCCGGCCCGACGCGGTGTTGCCCGATCCCGCGCCGCTGACCGAGGAGATTCATCGCGACACGGTCTACATCACCGTCGTGGACCGGGACCGCATGGCGGTTTCTCTGATCGTGTCGATCTTTCACGGCTTCGGGTCGGGCATCGCGTCCGAGCGGTTCGGCATCCTCCTGCACAACCGCGGCGCGGGGTTCACGCTCGCCGGGGGGCATCCGAACGAATACGGCGGCGGCCGGCGGCCGATGCACACGATCATTCCGGCCATGCTGCGCGAGGGCGGCCGCGTCACCATGCCGTTCGGCGTCATGGGCGGCGGATATCAGCCGACGGGCCACGCGCGCTTTCTGTCGAACATCGCGGACTACGGGATGGACCCGCAGACGGCGCTCGACGCACCGCGCGCCTTCGCCGACGGCGGTGCGCTTCAGCTCGAGCGCGGGTATCCGGAGGCGACGCGTCGCGCTCTCGCCGACCTCGGGCACCGGGTCGTCACGCCGGACCAGCCGCTCGGCGGCGGTCAGGCGATCCGCATCCACGAGAGCGGCGTTCTGGAGGGCGCGTCGGACCCGCGCAAGGATGGCTGCGCGCTGGGCTACTGAGGCCCGCGCGCCGCCGCTTCAGTTCAGTTGCACGTCGAGGGGGTAATGCCCGTCCTCGAAGGGGCCGAAGAATTCCGGGATATCGGGGTGATCGACCGGCTCGCCCGAGTAGTCCGCGACGAGGTTCTGCTCCGAGACATAGGCGATATAGAAGCTCTGATCGTTCTCGGCGAGCAGGTGATAGAACGGCTGCTCCTTGGCCGGGCGGCTGTCCTCCGGGATGGCCTGATACCATTCCTCGGTGTTGTTGAATTCGGGATCGACGTCGAAGACGACGCCCCGGAAAGGGTGCCGCTTGTGACGCACCACCTGGCCCAGGCCGTATTTTGCACGTGTCATGCGCATGTCCTTAATCCTTGAGGTCTTCTAGCGCCGCGGGCGGCGGTTTGTCCATGCGTGCGGCTGCCGCGCGCAGGAAACAGTCTGTGACGGGCGACCCGACGGTCGGACCGGCGGTTGCGGCAAAACATGAATTCCCTCTCGGGCCGGGATCGGCTATCCTTGGGCTCAGCCGGCGATACGATCGGTCTTCGACAAGGCACGAGGCAGATGAGCAGACTCCTGATCGCGCTCCTTGCGGTGCTGGTCGTCGGGTCGTGTGGCGGCAGCTACTCGGCGCCGCGCAACCTCGACGACGCCTGCGCCCTGACCCGCGAGCGTCCGCATTATTACCGCGCCTTCCGCGACGCCGAACGGCGCTGGGGTGTGCCGGTGCATGTGCAGATGGCCACGATGCACCAGGAAAGCCGTTTCATCGGCGATGCGCGCACTCCTTACCGCTACGTGCTCGGCGTTCTTCCGATGGGCCGGCAGAGCTCGGCCTATGGCTACAGCCAGGCCCTCGACGGCACCTGGGAGGATTACAAGCGCGCCACCGGCAAACGGCGCGCCCGGCGCGACGACATCCGCGATGCGACGGATTTCATGGGCTGGTACATGACCCGTTCGCGCGAGCGCAACGGCATCCCGCTGTCGGACGCGCGCAACCAGTACCTCGCCTACCACGAGGGGCACGGCGGCTACGCGCGCGGCAGCTACAACGCGAAGTCGTGGCTCCTGCGCGTGGCCGATGGCGTGGACCGCCGCTCCCGGCGCTATCAGGCGCAGCTGGCGACCTGCCGCTGAGGTCAGCGCCGTTCGACCCGGTCGCTGTTGATCTGAATGTTGAACAGGCCGTCAGCCAGCCTGTCGCCGACCTGAATCTCTTCGAGCACAACGGTCGTGGAGCCGCCCTGTGCGTCGTTCACCTGCCACTGGCGGAGCGTGACCGGCGGGCCGGTGAAGACCAGCTCCAGGCTGCCGTAATCCGGGTTTTCCGGGTCCTGGGCGGTGACCACCGTCGCCTCCCCCGAGGTCGTGTGGTCGGTCACCATGCGCTCGCGGGTGAGGTCCACGTCGGCGGCGAGGATGATCTTGAGCGGCGTGCGGTCGATGGGATAGGTCTCCGGACCCGCATCGCCCTTGTCGTCGAAGATCGCCACCGCGCCCCCCGAGGCAAGCACGAGGGTTTCCTCCGGCGGATCGTATTCGAAGCGCATCTTGCCCGGCCGCGAGATGTAGAGGGTGCCCGTCTGCTCGGTGCCGTCCCCGTTGATCTGCGTGAAGGTGCCGGTCACCGTGTCGAGACCGTTCAGGTAGTCCGAGATCGCGCCCAGCGACAGCTTCTCGGCTGCTGCCGGGCCAGCGGCGAAGAGCGCGAGCGCCCCCGCCATCAGAATCCGAGTCATGTTCATGCCGGCAATGTAGGCGCTCGCCGCCTCCGCTGCATCCTCCCGCCGCTCACTTTCCCGAGACGCCCGCGGCGTCACTGCGGCTCCGGCAGGAGGATCTCGCGCTTGCCGACGTGGTTGGCCGGGGTCACGACGCCCTGATCCTCCATCTGTTCCACGAGGCGCGCGGCCTTGTTGTAGCCGATGCCGAGCTTGCGCTGGATGTAGGAGGTGGAACACTTGCGGTCCTTCGCCACGATCGCCACCGCCTGATCGTAGAGCGCGTCCTCGCCGTCGGTGTTGCCGCCGAGGCCGAGCACCGCGTCGATGTCGCCGGACTTGTCGTCTTCCGGCCCCTCGACGACGCCCGAAACGTAATCCGGCGGGCCGAAGGCCTTGAGGTGATTGACGACCTCCTCCACCTCCTCGTCCGAGACGAAGGGGCCGTGCGCGCGGGTGACGCGCCCGCCGCCGGCCATGTAGAGCATGTCGCCCATCCCGAGGAGCTGCTCGGCGCCCATTTCGCCGAGGATGGTGCGGCTGTCGATCTTCGAGGTGACCTGGAAGCTGATCCGGGTGGGGAAGTTCGCCTTGATCGTGCCGGTGATGACGTCAACCGAGGGGCGCTGCGTCGCCATGATCAGGTGGATGCCGCTCGCGCGTGCCATCTGCGCGAGGCGCTGGATGCAGGCCTCGATCTCCTTGCCCGCGACCATCATCAGGTCGGCCATCTCGTCCACGATGACGACGATGTAGGGCATCTTCTCGGGGGCGAACTCCTCCGTCTCGAAGACGGGCTCGCCGGTCTCGTCGTCGAAGCCGGTCTGCACCGTGCGGCGGAACGTCTCGCCCCTGGCCTGCGCGTCCTCGACGCGGCTGTTGTAGCCGTCGATGTTGCGCACGCCCATCTTCGACATCTTGCGGTAGCGCTCCTCCATCTCGGCGACGACCCATTTGAGGGCGACGACGGCCTTCTTCGGGTCCGTGACCACGGGCGAGAGGAGATGCGGGATGCCGTCGTAGACGCTGAGTTCCAGCATCTTGGGGTCGATCATGATGAGGCGGCACTCGTCCGGCGTGAGCTTGTAGAGCAGCGACAGGATGAAGGTGTTGATCGCCACCGACTTGCCCGAGCCGGTCGTCCCCGCGATCAGCAGGTGCGGCATCTTGGCGAGGTTGGCCACGATCGATTCGCCGCCGATCGTCTTGCCGAGCGCGAGCGGCAGCTTCTGCGTCCCGTCGCCGAAGTCGCGGCTCGCCAGGAGTTCGCGCAGCAGCACCATCTCGCGCCGGTCGTTGGGCAGCTCGATCCCGATGACCGAGCGCCCCGGCACCGTCGAGACGCGCGCCGAAAGCGCCGACATCGACCGCGCGATATCGTCGGCAAGGTTGATGACTCGGCTCGCCTTCAGCCCCGGCGCGGGTTCGAGTTCGTACATGGTGACGACCGGGCCGGGGCGGACGCTGACGATGTCGCCCTTCACGCCGTAGTCCTCGAGCACGTTCTCGAGCATCCGCGCGTTCTCGGCGAGGGCTTCCTCGCTCGGGTAATGGCGCTCGATCAGCTCCGGATTGCGCAGCAGCGCGAGCGGCGGCAGCTCGAAGGTGCTTTCCTCGGCCTCTGCGAAGCGGAGCGCCGGTTGCGCCTCTTCCTTCGCGCGGCGCGACGGAGCGGGCGCCTTGCGCGGCGGCGTTTCGACCACGGGGCGCGGCGGCTCGGCGGCCGGGATGCGCGCGTGCACCACCGGCGCGCCCTCTGCATGGGGGGCAGGCGCCCCGGGGGCCGCCGCCGCCGCGGGTGCCGGAGCGGGATCGGCGGTGGCCGCGGCTGAAGCGGAGGCGGTCAGCGGCGGCTCGGCCGGGCGCGCGGCGTCGCCGCTCAGGGGCGGCTCCCGGCGGGCTGGCGCGGTGTCGAGCACGAGCGGATCCGGCCCGCGCCCGCGTCCCCGGGTCAGCGGCGCCTCGCGGACGACGGCCGGGATGCCCTCGCGGCGCGCCCGCGCGCGCACGGCGTCGGCGATACGCGCGCGGATACGGTCGTCGCCGGGCGCCTCCGTGTCGTCCTCGGGCGGCATCTGCTCGACGAGTTCGGGCTCGGGCAACGGCTCCGCCCGGCGCCCGATGGCGGCCACGCGCGGAAGGAAGCGCGGTGCGGGGCGGTGGGTCGTCTCCTCCCCTGTCTCCATGTCCGCCATGCGGCGGGCATCCCGCGCCGCCTCGGCTCTTGCGGCCCGCGCTTCGGCGCGGGTCTGCGCCTGCGTGGCGAGGCCCGTGCGCAGCCCCTGCGCGCCCGCGAGCGTCGCCTGCGCCCCGCGGGCAAGCGCGGCGACCAGTGCAGCGTAAACGACCACGATCCCGAGCACGATGAAACGCCCGATGCCGCGCAACTCGCGCCACGAGAAGCCGAGAACGAAGGCGCCCATCGCCACAAGCGCCCCTGCCATGCCGGCCGAGACGAGCCGCAGGCCAAGGCCGGGACCGATCGGCACGGTGGTCAGCATGGCCGCCACCGCCGTATCGCCGAAGAAACCGCCGAGCCCGAAGGGATGCGTCCAGCCCTGCCCGGGCACCAGCGTCGCCGCGTAAACCGAGAGCGCGGCGATCCAGATCGGCGCGAAGACGACACGGCCGGGCGCCCGGTCCGCCCCCCTGTGCAGGCAGAGGCGCAGGCCCCAGCCCGCGGCAACCGCGGCGATGCCCCAGGCGCCCATCCCGACGACGAGAATCAGCGGCGCCGCGATGGTCGCCCCCGTGCGGCCGAGCCAGTTGCGCACTTCGCCCTCGGTCGAGGCCATCCAGCTCGGGTCGTCGGGGTGGTAGGAGACCAGAAGCGCCGCCATCGCCGCGCCGAGCGCGATCAGCGCGAGCCCGACGAGCTCCTTGCCGCGCTTCTCCAGCGCATCCGCCGTCTCGCTGTCGAAGAGCGGGTCGCGCCCGCGCGCCTGATACGCCATGGTCTCCCCTATCGCCTGTGTCAGTCTTCGAGCACGTGGCGGATCGCCTCGAGCCCGCGCAGAACCTCGGCCTCCGGCGCGACGAGCGCCGCGCGCAGATAGGCCGCGCCGGGATTGCCGCCGGCCGCGTCCTGCGCGAGGTAGGCGCCGGGCAGCGCCCGCACCCCCGCCTCGCGCCAGAGCCGGAGCGCGGCGCGCTCGCCGTCGCCCGTCTCGAGCCAGAGGAAGAAGCCCGCCTCGGGCGCCGTGTAGCCCGGCAGGTCGCCGAGCACCTCGTCGGCGAGCGCGAACTTGCGGCGGTAGAGGCGGCGGTTCTCCTCCACGTGGTCGTCGTCGTCCCAGAGCCGGGCCGAGGCATGCTGGATCGGCAGCGGCAGCGGCGCGCCTGAATAGGACCGCAGCTGCTTGATCCGGGCGAGGCTTTCCGGCCCGCCGGCGACGAAGCCCGAGCGCAGCCCCGGCACGTTCGACCGCTTGGACAGCGAGTGAAAGACGACCACGCGCTCCGGGTCGGCCTGCTTCGCCGCGGCGATCTCCAGCGCGCCGGTGGGCGGCGTCTCGCGGTAGATCTCGGCGTAGCACTCGTCGGCGAGGATCTTGAAGTCGTGGGTTTCGGCGAGGTCCAGAAGCCTGTCCCAGTAGACCGCGTCGGCCACCGCGCCCTGCGGGTTGGCGGGCGAGCAGACGTAGACCGCCGCCGTCCGTGCGAGCAGCTCCTCGGGCAGCGCCGCGACATCGGGCAGGAACCCCGTCTCGCGCGTGGCGGGGACGAAGACCGCCTCCGCCCCGATGGAGCGCGCCGCGACCATGTAGACCTGGTAGAAGGGGTTGGGCATCAGCACCGCGGCGCGCTGTCCGGCCTTCTCGGACGGGAGGAGCGCCATCGCCGCGTTGTAGAGCCCCTCGCGCGTGCCGTTGAGCGCCATGATCTGCGCGTCCGGGTCGAGCGTCACGCCGTAGCGGCGCTCCAGGTAGCCCGCCGCCGCCTGCCGGAGCGCGGGTGTCCCCTCGTTCGGGGGGTAACGGCCGAAGCCCGCGGCCTCCGCGGCGATCGTGTCGGCCAGCCAGTCGGGAAAGGGATGCTGCGGCTCGCCGATGGCCATCTGAACCACCTCGCCGCCGGGCGGATGGTCGTCGAGAAGCGCCCGCAGACGCGGAAACGCATAGGCCGGAAGGGAGCCGAACCGCTCGGGATACATGCCTGCACTGCCTCAAGACCGGGGTCGTTCCGCCCCTTTGGATGTCAGGATACCGGTGCGGCGGCGCGGCGTCCAGAAAAAGACCGGAAGAGCACAGGCTTGTGGCGTGCGCGCCATAGCGCGCGGGCGTCAGGCGAGCGCCGCCTCCGCCGCCGCGCCGAGCCGGAGAAGCGCCGCCTCGCCCATCGGTCGGCCGAGAAACTGGATGCCGGCCGAGGGCACGCCCGTCGGCAGGGTGAGACCCGGCAGGCCCATCAGGTTGCCGATCCGCGTGTTGCGCAGCGTCAGCAGGTTCTCGGTCCGGTAATAGTCGCTCTCGGTCTTCAGCCGTTCCAGCTTCGGCGGGGCGATGGCGACCGTCGGGCAGATCACCGCGTCGAAGCCCGCCGTCGCCTCGGCCCAGGTGCGGCGCGCGGCCATCATGCGTTCCCAGGCCGCGAGGTAGTCCGCCGCGCGCGTCTCGGCCCCTCCGCGGAAGCGCGCGAGGATCTCGGGGAACATCGCGTCCGGGGTCGCCTCGATCACCTCGCGCCAGGCGGCGTAGGCCTCGGAGGTGTAGAGAAGGGCCGAATCGCCCATCGGCCCCGCAAGCGCGGGCACCTCGATCGGCACCACCTCCGCGCCCGCTGCTTCCAGCCGGGCGCGCGCGCGGGTGTAGCCCTCCTCGGGTTCATCGCGGAGGTCGTCGAAGGCGATGGTGCGGATCTCGGCGAGCCGCGCGCCGTCCAGTCGCGCGCCGCGCAGGTCGGGCGCGCGCGTCCCTTCTAGAGCCGCGAGAAGGAGCGCCGCGTCCTCCACCCGCCGCGCGAGCGGCCCCACCGTGTCGAAACGCGCGGCCAGCGGGACGACGCCATCGAGCGAAAGCCGCCCGGCGGTGGTCTTGAGCCCGACGAGGTCGTTCCACGCCGCCGGCACCCGCACCGATCCCCCCGTGTCCGAGCCGATCGCCGCGGGGGCGAGGCCGAAGGCCACGCTCGCCGCCGCGCCGGAGGAGGAGCCGCCCGAGACGGCCTCGCCGTCGTTCACGCAGGGCGGCGTCGCGGTGACGGGATTGTAGCCGAGGCCCGAGAAGGCGAGTTCGGAGAGATGCGTCTTGCCGAGACAGACGAGGCCGAGCGCCGTGGCGCTGCGCAGCACGGCCGCGTCGCGCGTCGGCACCCGCCCCTTCAGCAGCGCGCTTCCCGCCTCCGTCGCCGTGCCGGCGGTGTCGAAGAGGTCCTTCCAGCTGACCGGCACGCCGTCGAGCGGCCCGCGCCGCTGCCCGCGCTTCGCGCGCTCGGCGGCCGCCTGCGCCTCGGCGCGGGCGCGTTCGGGCGTGAGGCGGGCATAGATCCGGTCGCGCAGCGGATGCGCCGAGGCCGCGTCGAGGCAGGTCTCCGCCAGGGCGAGCGGGTCGACCTCGCCGGCCGCGATCCCCCGCCCGAGTTCCGCCGCGCCACGGCTGAGAAGGTCCGTCATGTCGCTCTCCCTCCGACCGCGGCGGACGGTAGCGGCACCGCGGCGCATGGACAATCCCGCCCGGCCGCGCATATTTCCCCGCATGAGCACCGACACCGACATCCTGATCGCCGGCGGCGGCCTGACCGGCACGGCCCTCGCCCTCGCGCTGGCGCGCGCGGGGCGGCACGTCACGCTGATCGACCCCGCCCCCGTCGCCACGCGCGCGGCGGAAGGCTTCGACGGCCGATCCTACGCGCTGGCGCTCGCCTCGGTGCGGATGCTGCGCGCGCTGGGCCTCGGCCAGACGATCGAGGCGCATGGCCAGCCCATGCTCGAGATCAAGGTCAGCGACGGGCGTGCCGGGGAGGGGCCGTCGCCCCTCTGGCTGGAGTTTCACCACGCCGAGATCGAGGAAGGCCCGATGGGGCACATGGTCGAGGATCGTTACCTGCGCCGCGCGCTCCTGCAGGCGGTGGCCGCCGAGCCGCGCATCGACCACCGCGCCGGCGAGGCGGTGACCGATCACGCCGCGGGGCCGGGGTCGATCGCCGTGACGCTGAGCTCGGGCGCGCAGGTGTCGGGCCGGATTCTCGCCGCCTGCGACGGGGTGCGGAGCCCGGCCGCGCGGCGCGCGGGCATCCGGCGCACCGGCTGGCGCTACGGGCAGACGGCGCTCGTCTGCGCGCTCGCCCACGAGAAACCCCACCACGGCGTCGCGCATCAGTTCTTCATGCCCGAGGGCCCGCTCGCCATCCTGCCCTTGCCGGGCGATCGCTCCTCCATCGTCTGGACGGAGCGTGACGGGCGGGCCGGGGCGATCGAGGCGCTCGACGACGCGGGGTATCTCGCCGCGCTGCGCCCGCGTTTCGGCGATTTCCTCGGCGAGATTTCCCTCGCCGGGACGCGCTACACCTACCCGCTGGAACTGAGCCTCGCGCAGAGCTTCACCTCCGACCGCCTCGCGCTCGTCGGCGATGCCGCGCACCGGGTCCATCCCATCGCGGGGCAGGGGCTCAACGCCGGGCTGCGCGACGTCGCGGCGCTCGCCGAGGTGGTCGATGCTGCCGCCATGCGCGGCGAGGATATCGGCGCGGCCGACGTGCTCGACCGTTACGCGCGCTGGCGGCGGTTCGACACCGCGGCCCTCGCCGCGGCGACGGACGGGGTCAACCGGCTCTTTTCGAACGACAATCCGCTTCTGCGGCTCGGTCGTGACCTCGGGCTCGGAGCGGTGGCGCATCTGCCGCGGCTCCGGCGCGGCTTCATCCGCGAGGCGGCGGGGCTGACCGGCGCGCTGCCGGAGCTGATGCGGGGCTGAGCCGCGCGGCTCCGTCGGCGCGCCAAAAGGGGGCGAGCGGCGGCCCGACCGTCCCGTGCCCAACGCTTTTCGGAATCGCCACGGCCGGCGCCCGGCAGGCCGACGCCCGCTCAGTCGTCGAGGCGCCGCGCCTCGTCCCGCAGCATCACCGGGATGCCATCCCGGATGGGATAGGCGAGCCCGGCGGCGCGCGAGATCAGCTCCTGCCGCGCGGCGTCGTAGGAGAGGGTCGTCTGCGTTTCGGGGCAGACCAGCGCCTCCAGCATCCGGCGATCGAAGCCGTGCGCCGCCTGTGCCGGGTCCGCGGTCACTGCAACGCGCCCCCCGCGCCGCGCTCGTCGCCGCCGCGCAGCGCGAACTCGATGAGGGTGACCAGCGTCTCGCGCCGGGTGGAAAGGCTCGGCGCCTCGAGCAGCGCCTGCTTGTCCTCCGGCTCGAAATCGAGAAGCATCGAGAGCGAATTGACGAGCAACTCGTCCTCCGCCTGCTTGAGCGAATCCCAATCGGTCGAGAGGTTGCGCGTCTCGAAATAGCGCCCGAGCAGGCCCAGGAACCGTTCCCGGTCGAATCCGGGATCGGTGTCGGTGCTCGCAAGATCCTGTTCGAACCCCTGCCACGACACCTTGGCGCGGCGATAGGGGGTGAACCCCTGCACCTCCTCGAGCACGCGGAACCGCGAGATGCCCGTGAGCGTGACCATGTAGCGCCCGTCCTCCGTCTCGGAGAACTGCGTCAGCCGCCCGGCACAGCCGATGCGCTGCAGGTCGGCCGAGTCGCTGCCCGGGCGCGGGTTCGGCTGCACCATGCCGATCAGCCGCTCGCTGGTCTTCATGCAGTCTTCCAGCATGGCCAGGTAGCGGGGTTCGAAAATGTGCAACGGCAAGCGCGCCCGGGGCAGGAGAAGGGCCCCGGTGAGCGGAAAGACCGGGAGTGTCTCCGGCAGATCGGCGATCTTGAGCATGACGATGAGCTAGCCCGGTGCGCCCCTCAGGCAAATATCATGGAGCTGAGTCTCCGACGTCCGTTCAGCACCACCGGATCGTTCGGTTTGAGCGCCTCGAAAATGGTGAAAAGCTGCTGCTTGGCGGCGCCGTCGTTCCAGTCGCGGTCGCGCCGGAAAAGCTCCAGAAGCTCGTCCACCGCGGCCTCCGTCTCGCCCTTGGCGTAGAGCGCCTGCGCGAGGTCGTAGCGCGCCTGATGGTCGTCCGGGTCGGCCTCCACCTTCGCGCGCAGATCGGCCTCCGGGCCGACCTCCTGCGCTTGGCGGGCGAGCGCGATCTGTGCCGCCGCCGCCTCCAGCTCGTGTGACTTGGAAATCTCGGCGGGCGCGCCGTTGAGGATCGCCTCGGCCTGGTCGAGATCGCCGAGCGCGACATGGGCGCGCACGAGCCCGCCATAGGCGGCGGCGTTGTGCTCGTCCTCGCCGAGGATGGCCGCGAAGGTCTGCGCCGCGTCGGTCGCCGCGCCCTCGGCGAGCATCGCCTCGGCGGCCTCCACCGCCTCGTCCAGCCCGCCGCTTTCGCCGGCCTCGCCGCCGGCGGCCTGCACGACGCGGTCGATGAACTCCTTGAGCTGCGAGGCGGGGAGCGCGCCCTGGAAGCCGTCGACCGGCTGACCCTTCCAGAAGGCATAGACGGTCGGGATCGACTGGATGCGCAGCTGCTGCGCGATCATCTGGTTCTCGTCGACGTTGACCTTGACCATCTTCACCGCGCCGCGGGCGGCGGTGACGGCCGATTCGAGCGCCGGGCCGAGCTGCTTGCAGGGACCGCACCAGGGCGCCCAGAAATCGACGATGACCGGCACCTCCTGCGAGGCGTCGACCACGTCCTGCATGAAGCTGGCCTCGGACGTCTCCTTGATCAGGTCGCCGGCCGGCGCCGCCTGTTTGTCTCCGCCCAGTTCGATCATCGGTGTCACCTCGGTTTCCGTCTGCCTGACCCGCTATATGGCCTCGCGCCGCGCGCGTTCCAAGGGAGCCGCCCCTCCCCGCGCCCCTGCCGCATCCGCGCGCCTGCCGCAAGGGCGCAGGCCCGGGGGCGCGTGCGGCGGGCGGGGCGATTTTTCGGACGAAAAATCGCCGTCGCGGACAGGTCGGGCAGGAGATTTTTCGTACGAAAAATCTTCGTCACGGGGCGTTGCGGTCCGGATGTGCGGCGATGAAGGCCGGATGCGCCTCCAGCGCCGCCTTCACGGTGCGGATGCGCGGGCAGTCGGTGTAGTCCGCGCCCCACCGCTCGGCGTTGTAGACCTGGGGCATCAGGCAGACGTCCGCCAGCGTCACGCTGCGCCCGGTGCAATAGGGGGCCTGATGCCAGCGCGCGAGCAGTTTCTCGACGGCTGCAAGGCCGGGGCCGATGAAGCGCTGCATCCAGCCCTGCCGCGTCGCCGGGTCCCCGGTGAGCTCCGTGGCGTAGGCCGCGACCGAGAGGTTGCAGACCGGGTGGATGTCCACCGCGATGGCCTGCGCGGCCGCCTCGACGAAGCAGCGCTCCGCCGGGTCCCCGGGCAGGAGCCCGAGGCCGCGCGTGCGGTCGAGATAGGCGAGGATCGCCAGGGACTGCGTGAAACGGTGGCCGTCGATCTCGAGCACCGGGACCAGCCCTTGCGGGTTCCGGGCAAGGTGGTCCGGGCTGCGTTGCTCCTGCCGCGTGAGGTCCACCGGCACCTGCCGATAGTCGATCCCGGCGAGGTTGAGCGCGATGCGCAGCCGGTAGCTCGCCGAGCTGCGGTAGTAGTCGTAGAGAACCGCCTCGGTCATCGCGCGGTCATTCCTGCTCTGCGCCGGGGCGCCGCGCGGCCGCGAGCGCCGCGCGCAGAACCCCGCGGTCGCCCAGGTGGTTCGCGAGGATCAGGATCAGCCGGGCGTTGAGCGCGTCGCTTTCGGCCTTGGTCAGCCCCTCGTGCGCGGCGAGAAGGTCGGCGTAGAAATCGTCCGGCCCGTCGATGTTGGGCGCAAGCGTCAGCTCGGTCATGGTGGTCATTCCCTTGCGGTGGCGCGGCGGATCGCGGCACGGATCCGGCCCGCGTCGAAGGCGGGCCAGCGGCCCGCGACATGCTGATCCGGGCGGATGAGGTAGACGGCCGCCTCGGCCGCTCCGAGGTAACGCTCGCTGAGCGCACCCGTGGGGTCGTCCGCGGCCGAGAGCGCGATGCGCCCGGCTTCGATGCCCTCCTCGGTCAACTGTTCGGGCGCCTCGGCGTCGATCGTCAGCAGCGTGAAGCCGCCGCCCAGACGGTCCAGCACGAAGCCGTTGCCCGCCGGCGCGTCGGGGCAGGGGGCGCCGGGGCGCGTGCGCGCCGGCCCGCCGGGCAGCGCGTCCTCGGCGTTGAGGGGCGAGCCGTCGTAGACGGAGGGCAGCGACAGCCGGCCGGAGTTCACCAGCGGCCGGGCGAAGGCATAGGGTTCCGAAAGGTCGAGCACCGCGTCGCGGAAGATGCGGCTGATCTCCGACTTGGGCGTGATGAAGTCCGTCGAGCGGGTGGAGTTCAGGATGTTCTCGTCGGCCGCCGCGATGCGCTCGGCGTCGTAGCTGTCGAGCAGGTCTTCGGGCGCGCGCCCCTCGATCACCAGCCCGAGTTTCCAGGCGAGGTTGTCGGCGTCCTGAATCCCGCTGTTGGCGCCGCGCGCGCCGAAGGGGCTCACCTGGTGCGCGGAGTCGCCCGCGAAGATCACGCGGTTGTGCCGGAACCGGTCCATCCGCCGGCACTGGAAGGTGTAGATCGAGACCCATTCCAGCTCGAAGGCGACCTCGTCGCCGAGCATCTCGCGCAGGCGGGGGATCACCTTCTCGGGCTTTTTCTCCTCCTCCTTGTCGATGTCCCAGCCGAGTTGCAGGTCGATCCGCCACACGCCGTCGGGCTGCTTGTGCAGGAGCGCGGACTGCCCCGGATTGAAGGGCGGGTCGAACCAGAACCAGCGTTCGGTCGGGAAGTCCGCGTCCATCACCACGTCGGCGATGAGGAAGTTGTCCTCGAACACGCGCCCGACGAAATCGAGGCCCATCATCGCGCGGATCGGGCTGCCGGCCCCGTCGCAGGCGATGAGCCACTCGGTCTCGACGGTGTAGGGGCCCTCGGGCGTGTCGATCGTGAGACGCACCCGGTCGCCGCGGTCGTCCACCTCCCGCACCCTGTTGCCGCCGCGCAGCTCGATCTCGGCGCCCTGCGCCTGCAGTTCGCGGACGCGGGCGACGAGGTGATCCTCGAAGTAGTACTGCTGCAGGTTGATGAAGGCCGGCCGCCGGTGGCCCTCCTCGGGCAGCAGGTTGAACTCGTAGACCTTGCGATCGCGGAAGAAGACCTTGCCGAGGTTCCAGACCACGCCCTTGTCCACCATCGGCTGCCCGCAGCCGAGCCGGTCGAGGATCTCGAGCTGGCGCTTGGCGAAACAGATCGCGCGCGAGCCGAAGCTCACCTTGTCGTTGTCGTCGAGCACGACGACCGGCACGCCCTGCTCGGCGAGGTCGATCGCGGCGGCGAGGCCGACCGGCCCGGCCCCCACGATCATCACCCTGTGGCGCACCGGCACGCCAGCGTCCTGATCCGCCGTGCGGGCGTAGGGATAGAGCGGCATCTCGAAGATCTTGTTCATTGCGAAACCTCCGGGCGGGGCGGGAGTTGGAAGGATGAGATAACCCGTGATGCGTGCAGGCGGCGAGACCGCCCGTGGAAAGGAGCCGAGATGACCACGACAGATTTCACCCGCGAGACCGGGGCGATGGACTGGCGCTGGCTCGCCGTCTTCGGCGCGATCATGCTGATCGGCGGCCTTCTGGCGCTCGCCAATCCCTTCGCGGCCTCGATCACCGCCGAGATCCTCGCCGGCGCGGCCTTCGTCGCCGGCGGCGCGGTGCAGCTCTGGATCGCCGCGACCGGGACCGCGGGGGCCGACAGCGCGACGCGCTGGCTCTCGGGGCTTCTGGGCGTGCTGTTCCTTGTCCTCGGCATCGTGCTGCTCGCCAATCCGCTGGCCGGGCTTCTGACGCTGACCATCGCCGTCGGCGCGCTCTTCGCCGGCATGGGGGTGGCGCGGATCGCGCTGGCGGTCCGGTGGCGGCCGGCGCGCGGCTGGGGCTGGATGGCCGCCTCGGGCGTGCTGTCGCTCATTCTCGCGGCGATCATCCTGTTCACGCTGCCGGGGTCTGCGCTCGGCATCCTCGGCATCCTGCTCGGCGTCGATCTGACGGTGTCCGGCGCGGTGTCCCTCGCGCTCGCCTGGCGCGCGCGGCAGGGCTGACGCCGGGCGCTCACCGCCGGCGCTCCTTCAGCAGGGCGCGGGCCGACCAGATGGCCGTGCCCCCGAAGAAGGCGCCGCC
>NZ_JAWLFS010000222.1:0-5009 GCF_041685465.1 Rhodosalinus sp.
CGTGATCGCCGCCGTCAGCGTCGTCTTGCCGTGGTCAACGTGACCCACCGTCCCGATGTTCACGTGCGGCTTGCTGCGTTCGAACTTTGCCTTTGCCATCGCTTCTCAGGCGCCTCGCGGTTCGGGGGCCTCGGCCGGCCCGGGTTTCACATCGCGCGCTCCATTATTGGGTCGCCTTCGGAAAATCAAGCGGAAGAAATGCCGGGACGCAGCCGGCGACCGAGGCGCATGCGACCGCTCCGCTCAGCCCTCCGCGGCGCTCGCCGTATCCGGCTTCGACGCGTCGCCCCCGGTCGCTTCGGCCGCGGCCCCGGGCCGGTTCGCGGCGCGGCCTCCGAACCATCCCTCCCAGCGGTTCTGCTTGACGAGCCAGCGCTCGATCTCCTTCGCCGCCGAGATGGCCAGGTTCTCCATCTGCGTCTCGCGATCCTGCGTCAGGCCGGAGCCGATCAGGGTCTCCGCCGACGGCGCTTCGGTCACCGTCACGACCCGGGGCTCGGGATTGAGCTTCTCTCCGGCCGCGTCGTCCCAGACGGTCAGCCGCAGGATCAGGGCCGAGCGCGGACTCGCCACGACCGGGACGCCGGGCTGTGCGAGGACGTAGCCCTCCACGCTGATCCCCATGTTGTAATAGCTCGGCCCGGTGTAACGGCCGAAGCGATCCTCGACCGCCGTGCGCACGGCGGCGATCCATTCCTCCGCGTCCGCCTCGCGCGAGAGCGGGCCCCTGGTCAGATTCGGCGCGACCACGACAGTGTGGCCGAGCCGGAAATCGCCGAGCGGGACCGGCGCCTTGTCGAGATCCGCCGCCGTGCCGCAGGCCGCGAGCGAGGCGCAAAGGCCCAGAAGAACGAACAGGCGGCGCATGCGACCCTCCCGAGAAACTGCTCCCCGCGCCATAGCGAAGGCATCCGGTCCAGGCAATCGGCCCGGTCCACCCGCGCCCGGCCCGCGCCCGGCCCGCACCCGGCCGGTCGGGCCACGCGGGAAGAGCTGCTCTCAGTGCGCGGCACGCCCGATCACCATGCCGCGGATCTCGCGCAGGAGCTTGCGCGCCATCGCGCGGCGGAAATCCTCGTAGCCCTCGGCGTATTCGACGAAGGCGCCGGGGCCGTGGCGCAGCTCGAACATGTAGTAATCGCGCACCTGCGGATCGTGCCCGCCGACGGCAAGGCCGTTCACCGTGACGCCGGAGAAGTCGAAATGGCGGTAGGCGTGGACCGGCTCGAAGCCGTCGTTGCCGATGCCGTCGCCCGAGACGTCGAGCACGCGGCGCGTGCAGTCCGGTCCGTCCCGGAACATCCCCGCGCCGAAGCCGAGCGCGTAGCCCACGGCCGTCGGGAACCGCGAGAAGGCGCGCGGCGCGTCGCGCAGCGCCGCCGCCGCCCGGTCGATCGCGGCGTCGCCGTCGAGCACGGTCCAGGGCAGCACGACATCCTGCTGGTTGCGCCCCGACCACTCGTAGACGGCGAGCGCGACATGCCCCGGCGCATCGCCGAGGATCGCGCGCCGGATCTCCGGCGCGGCGAGCGCCGCGGCGATTCCCTCGCGCTGCAGCGCGTGCTCCTCGGCGTCCACGGAACTCGACACGTCGAGGGCGAGCAGGAGCGCGAGGCGGCACTCCGCCGCCCCGGCCGCGCCCGCCCAGAGCGTGGCGAGGAGGGCGAGCGCCCTCACCAATGCCCGGTGTTCTCCATGCTCGCCCAGGGCTCGGCCGGGGCCTGCGCCGCGCCCTTCTGCAGAAGCTCGATCGAGATGTTGTCGGGCGAGCGGACGAAGGCCATGCGCCCGTCGCGCGGCGGGCGGTTGATCGTCACGCCGTTGTCCTGAAGGTGGCGGCACATGGCGTAGATGTCGTCCACCTCGTAGGCGAGATGGCCGAAATGGCGACTGTCGGAGGGCAGCCCCGCGTCCCCGTCCCAGTTGTAGGTGAGCTCGACCGGGCACTCCTCCTGCCCCGGCGGCGCCATGAAGACGAGGGTGAAGCGGCCCTGCTCCACGTCCATGCGGCGCGTCTCGGCCAGGCCAAGCAACTCGAAGAAGGCTTTCGACGCCTCGAGGTCCTTCACCCGGACCATCGTGTGCAGGTAACGTATCGTCATGCGCGGGCTCCTCCGTGGCCGTGTCCCGAGCGATCGTAGGCCCTGCCGCGGCGGAGTCGAGAGGCACGTCTCAGAAGGCCGACCGCCAGCCGAGCTCGAGACCGAGCTTTTCCGTGTCGTAAAGCCCGAGGGTGGACTCCGTGCGCTCCGCCCTCAGGGTGACCGACGGCATGAACCCATACTGCTCGAGCCCGGTCAGATCTGCCCGGACGTCGACGGCGATGGATGCATCCTCGCGCCCGGTCATCCCGAAGAAGCTGCCGGCATAGCGTTCTCCGGCGACGCGCACTCCGAAGTCGAGCGCCATGCCCAGGACGGGTTCCGCGAGATCGAGCCGCGCGCCCACCTCGAGGCCGTCGTAGTCCCGCGCAGCGGACTCCGACCGGCTGGCCGTCGCGGCGAGATGCAGCCGCAGGCGATGTCCGGCCTCCAGCCTGCGCGTCGCGCCGGCGCCCCCGCGCAGCTTGCGGCTGTCGGCGATGCCGCCACGTCCCTGCTGCGCCTCGGCCATCAGCGAAAGATGAACCGCGCTGCGCGCCCCGGTCACCCAGTGCCGCGCCCCCGAAAGCTGCACGAACCCCAGATAGGGCTCGCCGCCATACCATGCCTGCCCGACCGTCGCGGCCACCCGGCGGGGGGCGCGGTCGGCCCGGCTCCGCCAGGTCTCGGACAGTGTCGCGGACAGCGAGCCGAAAGCGAAATCGCTGCCCGCCACGTCGGGCGCCCGGTCGCGGGCCGCGTCCGTCAGGCGGTAGGTGCGATAGTGCGCGCGCAGCGTCGCCTCGGTCTTGCGCCGCTCCGAGCCGCGCAGCCGGTAGCGCGTGGACACGTCGGCGGCGACCTCCGTCCCGGCGAGCGCCTGTGCGCTGCCCCTCAGGCGGAAGTCGAACGGAAGGTCGTAGAGCCGCGTGGTGGACTGCAGGCTGCCGCCGTTGACATTCGAGCGTGGCGCGACCGAAATGCTGATCTCCGTCGACCATGGATTGCGCCCACGCACGTAACGGAAATCGCGCACCGCGCGCTGCCGCGCGGCGGCGGTGGGCGCATGGTGCGCGGCACGGCGCAGCCACCACTGGGCGCGCGTGCGCTGCCCCGAGGAGGCGAGCGCCTGCGCCATGACGAGCGCGCTCGCGTGTCGCTCCCCGGGAGCCTCGGCGCGGCGCCAGGCGGCCATGGCCGCGGCGCGGGCCGCGCGGGCGCGGCCGAGATCGCGGGCGGCGCGCGCGCGCAGGACGAGTGCCTCGAAATCCCCGTCGTCCCGCGCAAGCAGGGCGTCGGCATAGACCAGCGCCCGGTCCGGCGCCGCGCGTGCAAGCGCCTCGGCAGCGAGCGCGCGCAGTTCCGCGGGCGTCACGTCGGTCCCCTGGGCCTGCACGGGCAGGCCGGGGACGCAGAACAGGAGGCCGGCGACGATCAGTGGACGGAGACAGGAGCGCAGAGACCGCCTAGCGATCCGCAATAAAGCCTCCGGTTTCGCGCACGTTGCCGTCACCGGCGATCAGGTCGTCGCTTTCCATCTCGACGATGCCGACGATTTCGTCCGGGACGTCACCGGCGAGGATCGCGTTCAGCGCACCCGCCTCGTATTCCTGCACCTCGCCCTCCCCATCGACATAGCCGCTGGCGACGGCGGTCGAGATCTCGCCATTCTGGTCGATGGTGCCCGGCGCGATGACGACATTGACCGTCGGGAGCTGGTCGAAGGGGCGGTCAGCCTCCTCTCCGAGCGCGTCGAGCCACTGCTGCGTGATGTCGTTGCCCGCGACGTCGAAGATGCGGCGATCGGTGATCGACCCCTTGATCGCGTTCTCCGTGGAGGTTCCGTTGAAGTCCTCCCAGTCGACGTCGAGCTCTATCATCCCGGTCGCGTATTCGAGCCCGGCGCGGGTGTCGAAATCGCGCAGCGCGGCGTAGTCGCCGGTGAAGGTCGCCTGAAGCGTCTGCGGCAGTTCGACGCCGCCGTTGCGCTGATAGGCCCAGCCGCCGAAGCCGAATTCGTTCGCGTAACCGGCCGAGCGGACAACGACCACCTCGGTCAGACCGGAGTCGCTGCGCTGGAACAGCAGCTTGTTCGGCACCTGCTGGATCTCTTCGCCGCTGACCGGGTCGGTCAGGGTCTGGGGGTTCTCGTAGACCGCGAAGGGCCCGGTGCCGCCCGGCGGACCGAGGCTGGCGACCTGGTCGTCACGGTCGTAGACGTTGTCGCCGTCGAAGGGGAGGTTGTCCACCTCGAAGGTGTCGTCGTCCGCGTTGTAGTTCGGCGCCTCGGCGAAGCCGTCGCCGCGTTCGTCGCGCTCTTCGTAGCGGGTGATCGAATCGTCGGGCGTCGGGTTCGGGGTGCCGGGCGGGAGCGCGCCGTCATCTTCGCCGATCGGGTCGGTCTCCTGCCCGTCGCCCGACTCCTCGCCGCCGCCGTCCGTGTCGGTGCCGCCCTCCTCTTCCTCGGGCGGGGGATCGAAGGGGTTCGAGCCGTCGTCGCCGCTGGAACAGGCCGCGATCAGCGCCAGCGCGGAGAGCAGCGAAAGAGTTCGGATCATGACAATAGCTCGCCTCTGTGTTCCAAAGTGTTTTGCGATCAACTTCCGGGTGGTGTGCCGTGCCGTCAACGTGGCACCCTTGCCTGCGCGGGCATTTTTCCGCGAACTGCGGCGGATTTGCCGACACCCGATCTGGTGGTTTTCCTCCGCGGCCCCGCAAGATATGCTGCGCCACAACCTATCTTGTGGTGGAGGATTCGCCCATGCCGCTCACGCCCGAGCAGGAAGCAGAGATCGCCGCGCAACGCGCGACGCCGCGCCAGACCCTGCGCGCGGTGGCCGAGGGGATGGAGGCGCATCTCTACACCGCCTACCCGGTGCTCGACCACGGCTTCGTCCGGGTGATCGACTACATGGGCGACGACGCGGC
>NZ_JAWLFS010000223.1:0-4986 GCF_041685465.1 Rhodosalinus sp.
CAGGCCCAGCGCCTCGGCCTCCGCCGCCACCGCCGCCCGCGCCACGGCGTTGGAGGCGACGATCCGCGTCTCGTGCGCGAAGCCCGCGTGCTCAGGCACGAGCCCGATGCCCGAGCCGATCACCGCGATGTCGTCGCCCTCCACGTCCGAGACGGCCAGCACCGTGACCCGCGCGCCGCCGAAAGCTGCGAGCAGCCGCCCGCCCTTGATCCGCGAGAGCTCGCGCCGCCGCGCGTTCATCGCGGCGATGTCGGCGCCGGAGGCCAGCAGCCGCTCCGTCTCGGCCGCGAGCCCGGCGAGCGTGACGCCGGGTTCCGGGTCCTCGGCCAGCGCCGAGGCGCCGCCGGAGACAAGGAGGAGGAGATGCGCCTCCGGGCCGCAGACCGCGACCCGCGCGCGCAGCGCCGCCCCCGCGCGCAGGCTCCCGGCGTCGGGGACCGGGTGGCCGGCCTCGATCACCTCGAGCCCCGGCGCGTCGTCGCCGTGGCCGTGTTTCGTCACGGCGAGGGCCGGGACCTCGCCGAACCGCTCCAGCGCGGCGCGCGCCATCGGCACGGCGGCCTTGCCGACGGCGAGCACAAGGTCCGGTCGCGCCACCGGCGCAGCCTCCAGCGACCGCGCCACGGCGCCACGCCCCTCCACCGCGGCCACACCGGCCCGCCAGAGCCGCGCCAGCGTTTCGCGCGCGGTGGTGTCTTGCCCGCTCTCCATCGCCGCGATCCTTCCCGCGCCCCGCGGACACGTCAACCGCGCGCCCCGGAGCCTGCGCATTTTCGCACTAAAATGCGCAGGCGCGCGCAGCGTCCCCGGGGCGTGATGGGGGGAGAAGAATTTTCGAAGGAAAATTCTTCGGCGCTCACCCCGCGTCGAGCGGCCCGAGGTGGCGGGCGCCGCGCGCGGCGGCAAGCCGCGTCTGGCGCTGGCGCTCGCGGTAGCGCGCCTTGTCGGCGGCGCTCGTCTCGGCCGCGCAATGGCGGCAGCTCACGCCGGGCTCGTGGTCCGGGTGGCGCGTATCCTCGGGCCGGAGCGGGCGGCGGCAGGCGTGGCAGAGCCCGGCCCGCCCGGGGCGCAGGCCGTGACCGACCGAGACGCGCCCATCGAAGACGAAGCACTCGCCGCGCCAGCGGCTTTCCGCCTCGGGCACCTCGGCGAGATACGACAGGATGCCGCCCTCGAGGTGATAGACCTCCCGAACGCCCTGGGCGAGCAGGTAGCTCGTCGCCTTCTCGCAGCGGATGCCGCCGGTGCAGAACATCGCCACCGGGCCGTTGCCGAAGCGCGCGCCGTGCTCGGCCCACCAGGCCGGGAAGTCGCGGAAGCGCCGCGTGCCGGGGTCCACCGCGCCCTCGAAGCTGCCGAGCGCCACTTCGTAGGCGTTGCGCGTGTCGATCACCGTCACGTCGGGCCGCGCGAGAAGCGCGTTCCATGCCGCAGGCCCGAGATGCTGCCCGACCCGCGCGGCCGGATCGGCCTCGGGCGCGCCCATGGTCACGATCTCGGGCTTCACGAGCACCTTGAGCCGCGCGAAGGGCGGCGCCTCAACCGCACTCTCCTCCCAGTCGAGATCGGCGCAGCCGGGCAGCGCGCGGAGAAACCCCATCGCCGCGTCGATCCCCGCGCGCGGCCCGGCAAGGGTGCCGTTCAGCCCCTCCCGCGCGATCAGCAGCGTGCCGCGCACCCCCGCGGCGGCGAAGGCGGCGCGGGCCTCGGCGCGCAGGGCCTCCGGCGCGGCGACGGGGTTGAAGCGGTAGAAGCGGGCGACGATCTGCATCGGCTCTCCGGTCAGGCGCGCGGGCTGGGCCGCGTCAGCCGTCCTTGCGGGTATAGACACCCTCGGGCAAGCGCAACGCCGCGGCGAGATCACGCATCTGCGTCATCGAGAGCGTCACCCGCTGCACCCGGTCGGCGCGCGGATCGTACTGCTCGACCGTGATGCAGTCCTCGAAGCCATGCACGACCACGTCTTCCTGCAGCGGCGTCTCGCCCTCGTCCACAAGGGTGACCACGGTGGCGTCGAAATCGTGCTCGATGCTGAACATGGCGAGAGCGTAACGGCGTCCGCGCGATTCGCAACGCCGGCGGCGGGCGTCGCGGCTGGCGCGGCGGGACGCCGCGCCCTACCTTCCGCCCGTGCACCACGGATCCGGTCCATGCGACGTCTTCTCGCCGCTCTCGCCCTGCTCGCCGCGCTGGCCGGCTGCGCCGCCCCGGCGCCGCCGCCCGCCGCGCCCGAGGCCCGGGCGCGGGCGGAGGCCGCGGTCGAGCGTTTCGCCGCCGTCGCAGGCCGGGTCGAGCCCGTGGCAGAACGCGAGTGCCGGGCGCTCCGTCCGCGTGGCGCCTGCGATTTCAGGATCGTCGTGGACGCGCGGCGGGGCCTGCCGCCCAACGCCTTCCAGACGGTGGATCGGCGCGGGCGGCCCGTCGTCGCCTTCACCGTGCCGCTGATCGCGCGCGTGCAGACCGCCGACGAGCTCGCCTTCGTGATGAGCCACGAGGTGGCGCATCACCTGCTCGGCCACATCGAGCGCACCCGCGCCGACGCCGAACTCGGCGCGCTCGTGCTCGGCCGGATGGCCGGCCGGTCGGGCGGGGATCGCCGGACGGTGCGCTCCGCCGAGGAGCTCGGCGCGATTCTCGGCGCGCGGCGCTACTCGAAGACCTACGAACTCGAGGCCGACGCCCTCGGCACGATCATTGCCGCGCGGGCCGGCTTCGATCCCGTCCGCGGCGCGCGTTTCTTCGCGCGCATCCCCGATCCGGGCGACCGCTTTCTCGGCACGCATCCGCCCAACGCGGCGCGGATGGAGGTCGTGCGCCGCGTCGCCGCCGGGCTTTGAGCTGACGCGGCGTTATCCTTTGACATGCATCAAGGGGCGCTTGGCCACGCGGTGCTACGGATGATCCCGCGTCAAGACGAAGGATCGTGCCGATGCCAAGCGAAAAGACCCTCGCGCGCCACGCCGCGCTCGTGACCCGAATGGCCGACACGCTCGGCGTCGATCTGGACGAGCGCGCCCTGCGCGGCGAACTCTCCGGCGACGAGATCGGCGACGCCGTTCTCGCCTGCACCGGCTGCGAGAGCCCCGGCGCCTGCGACGGCTGGCTGGACCGCCACCCCGAAGGCGCCGCGCAGCCGCCGCGCTACTGTCGCAACGCCGACCTCTTCGCCCGGCTGACGCCGGGCTGAGCGCCCCAGCCGGCCGGGAGCGCCGCCATGACGCCAATGGGACCGGAGCGCGAACACTACTGGCGCGTTCAGCGCATGGCCCGCGCCGCCGGCGCCGATCCCGCAGCGGTCTGGGCGGCCGGCGGGCTGGACGCCGGCAGCTGGCGCGCGCTCGTCGAGCGCTGCCGGGGCTGCCCCTGGAGCGCGGGCTGCGCGCGCTGGCTCGCCCGCGCGGAGGGCACCGACCACGACGGCCCGATCCCGCCGCCCGGCGCCTGCGTGAATTCCGATGCGCTCACCGCACTCGCACGCCATACCACCGAGAAGGACCGCCCCGAATGACCCATGTTCTCGACGGCCCCGTCAGCCGTGACCACGCCTTCTGGATCGCGCGCAGCGTCGCCCGGACGCTCGGTCTCGACCTCACCGCCGCGCTGGCGGACGGACGGCTGACAAGATCAGGTTACGCCGCGCTCGTGGCGCGCTGCGAAACCTGCCCGGTCGCGGGGGCCTGTCAACGCTGGCTCGCCCAACCCGCCGTGCCCGACACCGCCCGCCCCGTCGCGGGCTGCGCCAACGCGGCCGATTTCGCCGCGCTCGCCCGCTGACGCGGCGCCTCAGCGCCCGCCGAGGTTGCGCGCGGATTCCTGGATGTCGGAGTATTGCCCCGACCGGCGGAACCGCCAGAGGTAGCCCGGCAGGATCGCTTCCATCGCGGAGGGAGCGATGCCGAGTTCGGCGAAGCCGCGGGCGTCCTCGCTCACCACGGTGTCGCGTCGCAGGCTCTTCAGCTGATCGCGGGTGAGCACGCCGTTGTGCAACAGCCCCGCCGTCCCCGCCTCCAGAAGGTCGAAGCCCGAAGCCATCGCCCAGCCCATCCAGTAGGGCAGGTTCACGATGAGACGGCGCCGTCGGATCACCTTGAGCATGTAGCGCAGGAGGCCGCGAAAGCTGTCCGCATCCGGCCCGCCGAGTTCGTAGAGCCCCGGCGCGGCGCGGCCCGTCACGCCGAGCGCCGCGGCCTGCGCCACGTCGTCGACATAGACCGGCTGAAACCGCGTATCGCCGCCGAAGAGCGGAAGCACCGGGCTGATCCGTGCCATGCCGGCGAAACGGTTGAAGAAATTGTCCTCGGGTCCGAAGACCACCGAGGGGCGCAGGATCACGGCGGTCGGCATCGCCTCGAGCACCTGCCGCTCCCCCTCGGCCTTGCTGCGGGCATAGCGGCTCGGCCCCTCCGCATCGGCCCCGATCGCGGAGATATGCACCATCCGCGTGGTGCCGGCATCCGCGGCGAGGCGCGCGATGCGGCCCGCGCCCTCGGCCTGCACCGCCTCGAAGGCGTTGCGCCCGCGCCAGTCGAAGGTGCCCACGCAGTTCACCACCGCGTCGGCCCCTTGCAGGACGGCCCGCACGCTCGCGTCGTCGCGGATGTTGGCGAAGACGGGCTCCACTTGCCCGACCACGCCATAGGTGCGCACGAAGATCGCCTCGTTCGGGCGGCGGACGGCCACGCGCACGCGCCATCCCTCCTGTGCCATGCGCCGCGCGATGTAGCGGCCGAGAAACCCCGACCCGCCGAAAATGGTGACAAGCTGCGCCATGCGTCCTCCGATGGCTTGCGACCGCTTCCTTAGCGCCGGCGCCGCGGCGAAACAAGGCGCGCGGCGCCCCCGCCGAAACCGCATTGACAGCGCGCGGAGACGGGTCTAGACGCCACGCCACACCACCAGCCCAGGTGGCGGAATTGGTAGACGCGCTGGTTTCAGGTACCAGTGGCTTAACGGCCGTGGAGGTTCGAGTCCTCTCCTGGGCACCAT
>NZ_JAWLFS010000022.1:0-20359 GCF_041685465.1 Rhodosalinus sp.
CTTCTCATCAAGTTTGTCGCGCTACAGGGACGCAAGGTGCAATTCCGTCGCTGGTCACCGATCTGCGTCGGCGCGGATCGCAGGTGATATGGGCGGATTATTACACCTCTCCGCGGTACGCAGGGACCGTCTGCGAAGCGCCCTACGAGGTGTTCGAAGATCGGCTGCGCCGCATGGCGAATGCCGATGCCGGGGTGACTCTGGTGGACATGGATGACGTTTTCCGGTCTGACGACATCTCACTTTTCGATGCCGATCGGACTCATCCGTCGGTGCAGGGGTCAGCACGCATTGCAGAGCTTGTCTTTCCATTCCTCGAACGCTCGAACTAAGGATGCAGTCGGACGCAACAGATTGAAGTCGCGCCGCATAGGAGAATCCTCTGCGCGTATGGGCCGTTCGCGCCGCTAAAGCAGATGGGCGCAGACAGTACGGGATGTCGTCGGGATGTCGCCTGCCAGCGTTGCACCGGTGGCCGGACGCGTGCAACGCTCGCACCGCGGTACAAGACAGACGGGTCGCGGCGGCATTCGCAGCCGGAGCGGATAGCGCATGCGCTTTTCGGCGGTCACCGAACCGGTCATGGTTAAGGAGGAGCGAACCGGCATGAGCAAGAACATCGTCATTTTCTCGGACGGAACCGCGATGGTCGCCGGTCGCCGTCCGGACGAACTGCGCAGCAATATCTACAAGCTCTACGATGCCGCCCGCATCGGCCCGGACAGCCCGATCGACCCTGCCGATCAGATCGCCTTTTACGAGGCTGGCCTCGGGACCGAGGAAATCGCCGGCCCCGCCTGGCTGCGCCCGATCAGCTACCTCAAGAGGCTTCTCAGCCTTGGGCTCGGCACCGGGCTGATGTCGAATGTCGCGGACATCTACAAGACCATCCTGAAGTACTATGAGCCGGGGGATCGCATCTTTCTCTTCGGTTTCAGCAGGGGGGCCTACACGGCCCGTTGTGTCTGTGGCGTGATGAACCTGTGCGGCGTTCCGACACGGGCGGCGGATGGCTCCGCGCTGCCGCGCGCGGGGCGCGCCCTGCGACGGATCGCCGAGGAGGCCGTCTTCGAAGTCCACGGTCACGGCGCGGGCAGGGACCGCCGCAAGTTCGAGCCCGAGCGGGAGGAACTCGCCCGACGCTTCCGCGAGACCTACGGCGCGCAGGACGACCCGGAAACCAACGTGCGGGGCAATGTCGTGCCCTACTTCGTCGGCGTGTTCGACACCGTCGCATCGCTCGGCGCGTCGGGGGCTAAACGTGCGGCGATCCTCGTCGTGGCTTTCACCGCGCTGGCCGTTGTGTCGCTTCTGGCGGCCGATCTTCTCGACTGGCTCCTGCCGACGGATTACTGGGAATCCTTCGCGGTGATCCTGGTGGTGCTGTCCCTTGCATTCGGGATTTTCAATTTCAAACGGCAATTCCGTCAGATCCGCGACTACCCGCGCACCGGCGAGAGGCGATGGCATCTGGCGCGTTGGCGGTTTCGCGACTACGACATGTTTCTCGACCCCCGCGTCGCGTATGCGCGGCACGCGATCGCGCTCGACGAGGATCGCCGGGACTTTCAGCGGGTCGGATGGGCGCGCGCCGAGGATGTTGCGGCCGCACCGGACGACTGGCTGATCCAGACGTGGTTTGCCGGCAACCATTCCGATATCGGCGGCGGCGCCTATCCCGAGGCCGAGTCGCGCCTGTCCGACATTGCGCTTGACTGGATGGTCGAGCAGGCAACCTCTGTTCCGCATCCGCTGATCGTGCGCCGAGACAGGCTTCAACTCTTCCCCGATCCGCTGGGCGTGCAGCATTGCGCGCGCCGGGAACTGCTGGACGCCTATCCTGACTGGGTTCCGGCCTCGCTGCGCTTCACCTGGCCGCGCGAGGAGCGGCGGGGCGTGTCGGTCGAGGCCTGCCATCCCTCCATCATCGCCCGGGTCACCGGCGAGCCCGTCTACCGCAACGGCGAGCGGATCAGCTACAGGCCGCAACAGCTCAGCGACCGCTCCGGCCTTTCCCACTACTACGACGAGGGCGGCGAGGACACGTCTACAGGATGACCACGGAAATGATCAGCATCGACCAGGACAAGACGGGCCAGAATGCGATCTTCGCGACAAGGTTGTCGCGCCAGAGCAGAGGCCGGTTCCCACTGCCCGGCTCGAGCGAGAACAGGTAGGCGTTGATCGCGGAAAACAGGATCGCGAGATACATCACGAGATAGAAATACTCGATATACACCAACCCGGAGCCGGCGAATGCGTCCCGGACCTGAACATGCGCCAGCAGGACCACGAAAAAGAGGGCGGAGCAGGTTCCGAGAAAGCCGGCGGTGGTAAACCCGAAGCGGGAAGAGCGGTTCTCGTCTCTCGACATCGTCATAAGCGCCGCGAACAGCAAAAGCGCCACGACGAAGAGCGGCACCAGATTGATCACGAACGCACTGATGAACTTCCGTTCCACACCAAGATTGAAATAGAGTTCCGAATGGACGATCGGCTCGGTCGTGGCCCGCGTCGCCATATCGTAGCCGAACAGCGTGTCGTAGGGCACGTCGCGATAGGCGAAATAGCTTTCCGTTATGGACCATTCGCCGCTCACAATATCCTGGTCCAACCCGAATCGTGGGCGATCGGTATCAGCATAACCCGAAAAATCCGGCACCAGCAGGATGTTCTCGTCGTTGTTGAAGTCCGCGGACCAGAGCCGCAACCATACGTTCAGAACATCAATCGGATACCGGCTGTGATCGAAGTACTGGCGCAGGGTGACATCGAAATACCACCCGATCAGCTCGTGCCTGTCCGCACCCCGGACGACCGTCTGGCGAAACTGCTCTTCGATCGTGGTATCGCCCGAATTCACCTCCTCGGGAAAGGTGATGCCTTTTTCGTAGGGGTAATCCGGGGGGTACCGCTGCCAGAGATAGCCGGTGACATTGACGGTCGACGCCGAGACGAACCCTATGGACTGGATGAAAACCCCAGTCGGAACCCGTCGAGGCGCCTCGCCTTGGAATTGCCTGCTCCTGGCCCCGTCTCGTTGGCGATCCACGAACGCGGCGAGGTCGCCGCGATTGTCGATCCGCGTGAACCTGCCGGGATCGGTGGGCTCTTCATCGCTCCACAGCCTTACCATAAAGACAATCGCGATGACGGAAAGAAGAACAGACCCGAGCCAGAGGGTGGTTGTCCGCATTTCGTGCCCCCGGTGGAATGCCCTAATTCCAAGTCGGACCCGCGTCCGCAAGGACAGCAGCGTGCGTTGCTTTCGTATTTCAATCAACCCCTTTTCTCCTGTTCACGGATGGAACGTCCGTTCGTCCGGTTGGCCTTGTCCCTCCAGTAGGCTCCGTCAGCGGATCGAACCGAAAAGATAGAGCAACCCCAGGTCTGGAAATTCGGGCTTTGCCGGGTCAGGCATCCTGGCATTCCCATTTGATGTATGCCTTCGCGTCGGAGGCCCATTTTTCGTCGATCTCGACGAGGACGGCGCTGACGAGCCGCAGCATGGCATCTTCGCTTGGAAAGACGCGGATCTTGACGGTCCTGTGCTTGAGCTCCTGCTGCACCGAGCGCTCGATCGGGTTGGACGTGCGCAGGCGCTTGCGGTGGTGTTCGGGCAGCGTGAACACAGCCAACCCTTCGGGCACGTTCTCTTCCAGCCAGCCTGCCAGCTTCGGCGCGCTGTCGCGATACCCGGCGACGAGGTCGGCAAGCGCGGTCTCGGCCTTGGCCAGATCGTCGGCCGCCCAGATGGTCTTGAGCTGCCGCCCGATGCGCTTGCGGATCTCGGCATTGGGCGCGTGGTGGATGGCGCTGCGGGCCAGGTGGAACTGGCAGCGCTGCCAGGTTGCGCCCCCGAGGACCGCCCGCCGGGCGGCCCGCAGGCCGGCATGGTCGTCGGAGACGACGTAGGTCACGCCGCGCAGCCCCCGCGCCACGAGGCTTTCGAGGAAGCCCCGCCAGTGGACCTCGGCCTCCGACAGGGCCACGGAGATGCCGAGAATGCGCCGACGTTCATCGGGGCCGATCCCGATCGCCGAGAGAACGGCGACATCGCGCACCACGCCGCCATGGCGCATCTTCTCGTATCGTGCATCGAGGAAGAGGTAGCTGATTTCGCCCAGCGGGCGGTCGCGCCACGCCTGCAGTTCTTCGTCCAGCAGCTTGGTCGCCCGGCTGACCTGCGAGGAGGACAAGCTCTCGATCCCGAACTCGGCCATGACGGCATTCTCCATTGTGCTCGAACCATGTGTGGATGTATAGCCCTGCCGCTCGGGCGTGCGCTCGTGGCGCCCGGCACGCAGGAACCGTTCGCGCTCGAGCTCCATCGCCAGCTCAAAGGCGCGCGCGAAAACGCCCGCGATGTGGTTTGGCCCTTGCGCGATCAGCTGTTCCAAGAGGGCCTCAACCGCCGTATCCTTCCGTCCGTCCATTCGCCCTTCTCCATGGCTGGTTTGCAACTCCATGCAATACCTGGATGGGCGGCCATTGCCGGGGCATGCCCCGGCAATGGCCCAGTGCGCCCGAGCAAGAACGAATTTCCAGACCTCACGGTACAGTACCACCGAAAAAGCCCCATGACAGAATGCCGGTGTCGTTGCGAAGCATGTGGAACGTCCCGTGCAACGCCACCGGGCGGGCGTTGCGCAACCGGATCAGGCCACGGCGTCAAGGACGTTGGGCTTCGGTGGCTGATGCAGGGTTTCTTGAACCATTCGCTGAAGCAACTTTCGGCGGTCAGCGGCACGTCGGTGACCGGGGGAGGGGTCATCGGCAGCCTCGTGACCGCACGAGCCGTTGAACGTCTCCCCCCCAGAACATCGCGGGCGGTCGAAGTATCATTCGCCCTGGCCCAGATCGCAGCCCTCGAGGCTGTGGTGAAAAATAGCTCAACAGCGTCCTGCTGGCCTTGTCCGTCCGGCGCATAATCACCCTTTCTCGGGACTTGAAAAGTATGAAACGTGCTCGCAAGCCGTTGTCGGAGAGGGGTTTTCAGAAGCGTGTCGGTCACCCCAGGTCGAAGGGGCGTTTCTGACTGGCCGCGTTCAGGTGCTAAGCCGTCCCGAGCTCAATGACGACCTGATGGCGAGAGATGCGGTAGTGTTCCGCTACCTCGACCCCGGTCGCTGCGGTGCTGAGTGCGAGCCAGAACCCATCCTCCGGCAGGGTCACCACGACGGATCCGCTTTCGTCAAGATGACGATCACCCTGACGTGGCTTGAGATTCTGCGAGCCCCGTCCTTGGCTGGGAACTTGTCCAGGGTTGAACTCCAGGCCGACGGGGTGATCCGGGTTGACCACAGCAGCCATCGTGTGGATGCCCCGCGAGGCGCTGAAATGCGCTGCGCCTCTCAGGAAGGGCGGCCCGGTTTCGCCGGCTGGGTCCGGATCTTGCTGACCCGTGCTCAAGTAGGAGCCCCGCAGGTCTTGCTCGTGTGGGTCTTCGCCTGCCTCGGCCGATGCGTGGCGCCGAGCGAACTCGAAATGCGGGTGCGCCTCGGGCAAGGTGATCTCGATCTGCTCAAACGCGCCCTCGGTCAGCGCCAGCATAACGTCGGGCAGCGGTTTGCGAGGAGTCCCCGCCACGCGGGCCAGCTCGTGCTCCGACCCTCTCTCGCCGGTGTGTCCTGTACTTCTGCGAAAGCGTGGCACCATGTCGGGCCATGTGCTGACCGCTTGCGAACGAAATAGAAAGCCGCTCAGCGCAGGCGCCGCGTCGTCCGGTCGGGAGAGCAGCACTCCCATCCCGTCGATACGGGCAAGCACCGCGAGCCTCTCCAGGACGCGGCTCTCCGCCGTTTCGCAGGGGCAGGATTCCCGGCCGATCGAGAGCGCGCCCTGCAGAAGCCGGTAGACCCAGAAAGGATCGACCGTAAAGCTCCGAAGGCTCGAGACCGGCAGCATCGCCACGACCGGCACGAGATATTCGAACGCAATGCCCTCGAGCCTGGCCAGCTTTGCCAGGAAATTCTCGACCGCGTCGGGCAGTGCTGTGCCCTCGCGTGGCGGTCGGCAGCAAAGATGATCGCTCGATTCCGAGGAGTCGGCGCGCGCCTCGGACTGGACGCAGCAACGCCGCCAGTTCAGCACGGCCTTCCGATAGCGTTCGTCGGCCAGGCCGAGCAGGCGTCCGACCTCCCAGGCCACGGCATAGTCCACGATGTCGAGCCCGGACACGGGGTCGCGGCGGATCAAGGAAGCGGAGCGCGTGATTAGCCGTCCGCGTCGCGTGAAGAAGTCGGTATTATTGATCGTTTCGAGCAGCCTCTCCAGCTGATGGCGGTCGATCCTTCTTTTGGTTCGTCCTTGCGGGTTCGCTCTCAACCACGGGTCCGCGAAGTCCGGTAGCCTGGAATAAACGCCATCCTCGAACCGCGCGAGCGCGCCCGGTTCGAAACACACCACATACGTCTGTGCGTCGCTGCTTTTGCTCTGTCTCTCGGCCTTGGGATGGACCTGCCGGCTGATGACTATGAGGCCGTCCCATGCGGTGAATTCAGGGGGCTCTCCCTCCACCGCGCGCGTGAGGTGGTCGAGGGTGTCGTGTCGATCGAGGCCGCCCACCGGAAGATCGCCCAAGTCTTCCCGCTCGAGCGTATCATGCGGCAGGGTCAGGTTCGGCTTACTTGGTCCAGGGACAAGGGGGCCGCGATACCAGGAGACCGTATCGCCGCCCTGCGCGGTATGGTGTGTTAGCGGCACCCGTCCTTCGGCAAGCCGCGCGGCCGCGATCGTCCGCCATCTCTCCTCGCCTTCCGGTGGAGCGGGCAGGCGCAGCGGCGCGACCGAGAGCTCGCCCTCCTCGAAATTGGCGTGGAAGTCGTTCTTTCCCTCGGTACAGCGGAACCGCCACGTCTTGAGGCAGGGCAAGTCGATGGATTCCTTGGATGTCGCGGCCAAGAGGGCACCGTCGCTCACATCGACGAGGCAAAGCGTGTTCATCCCGCCGGCTTCGGGCAGGCGGTTGGAAAGGATCACCGCATGCTCCATCGGCGCGCCATCACCCTCGACATTGACAACGCGGATATGCGTCAGCCTTGGAAGCTCCTCGAGGGACGGCCCAATATTTTTCCACAGCGCACTGCTCAGGCTCAAACGCTTTATGCGCGCATGGTCTGATCCAGCCTGGTCGGCCTCGATCGTCGACGTCTCGCCAGGCCGCAGTAGCACCAGGGCGAGGCACGGCGGCATCTCGGTCATGCCGTCTGCCTTATCCATCGCCTTCATCCAGGGCAGCATGCTGTTCTTGAGCACGATATGTGGGATGACGTGACCGAAGGCGGCGCTGGCATTCTCCGCCGGATAAAGCGTGACGATATCCTTCGCGGCGAGGCTGCTGTCCACCCCGCCGAGCCAGAAGTTGATGCTATGCTCGGACACAAGCGTCCGGGGGGCGTCATCGCCCTCGATCTTGCCGCTTTGCTCCAACGAGAGCGTGTACTTGCCCGCGGGCAAGTCGGGCCTGTGGCTATTGCGAAGGCGAAAGCCGGCTTGGGTCATCAGGCGGTCTCCCTGGACGGGCTCGCCCCCCGGGGGCCTGGGCGAGCGGGTGGGTTGCCAGGCCCAGAGCGCGCAACATGCTCGCGCGCTCCTGCTTGCTCAAGGGGGCCACGAGCTCGGGCTCAGCAGCCGGATGGAAGCTGGGCGCGCCCCCAAGGATCCGCGCAATCTCCTCCGGCTGTTCGTTGTTCCGCGTGCCGGGGACACGATCCGGATCATCACCCGAGACGGGCCGCTTCACCGTGATCTCGAGCCCGACATTGGCCCCGTCGATCAGCCTGTCGTCGTTGACTTTCGGCGGGACGATGTAGGTCGGCAAATGGGCGGGATCGGGGCTGGGTGTTATCTTCGGCTTGCCCCAGAGCGCGGCCGGAACCGAGCCTTTCACGCAGCGCACATCGAACTTGTCCGCGAATTCGCTTCGGCTTCCGGGGGGGTCGCCCGGCCCCGTGATCGTCAGGCTCAGCGTGCTGTCCCAAGAGCGGCTGCCGCATGGAAAGACACCCGGCACGCTGTGTAGGCGCCTGTTATGCGTACCTTGCAGACTATTGAACGGCACTGCGGTGTCTACGCGCAGCCGCATATCGCGGGGATCGAAGCGCAGCGCCTTGCCCTCGGCCTCGGCAAGCTGTCCTCCCGCGGGCGCGACCGTCAGGATCCGGTCGGGAAGCTGTTCCGACGCGAAATCCTTCCATGAAATCGCCGCGGCGAGCCGTGGGCTGTCGTTGAAAGCGATGTCGAAGGGGAAGTCGTAGCCCCAGAAATACACGTGCACCGTCGCCCGGCCGGCCATGTCCGGACCCCAGAGACGCACGTCCGCCGACGCATCGAGCGAGAGGGAATGTGTCCCGAGGAAGTGGATCGTCACCGTGCCGGTGATATGGACGAAAAGGCGTATGTCGTAGTGGTGCGGCCGCCAGGCGACCAGAAGATCGGCTTCGGCCAGGAAGGAGGCGGTGATGCTGCCCTCCGACCACTCGGCGTCGAGCGATCCGCCCGCCATGACGGCCCCGGCGGTCATCGCGAAATACGCGGTCGCCCTGATCGAGAAATTCTCGGTGACCTGCCAGTCCAGCCCGATCCGTTCGGGGGATGGGAAATGCGCGGGCACATCGAAGTCGGGGTGATACCCGCCCAAGGTCAGGACGAAATCGCCCGCCTTGGGCCCCTTGCGACCCGTGCCCTCCACGGCCCCGAACCACGCATAAAACGCCAGACCGCCCGAGAGCTTGCAATTGCGATCGATGGCGAAGCTGTCGGGCGTCAGGGTGGCTTCGACCGCAAGCTCGCCCTCGGACGGTGTAAAGGTCACCTTCCAGAGCATACGCGCATAGGCAAAGGGACGCTCGCCGGTTTCCTCGGGAGGATTGCGCAGCGTCGACTGGCCGAGCAACATGAAACTCAGCTCCTGATCGCTGCCTTGCTCACCGAACTGGACCAAGAGCAACGCCACGGAATTTACCGTCTTGAAGCTGGTAAACTCTATGCCGGCGGCGACGAAATGGGCGTCGGCGTGGAAAGGCAGGGCCTCGCGAACCGCGTCGAGCGCGACGAGCCGGCTCTCCCGCGAGCGGCCGGGCGGGCTCGCATCGCCCGCCTGATCGACCAGTACGAAATCGTCGACGCGCTTCAACTCCGGTTCTACGACGCTGCGATTGAAGCCGAAGCCGAGCGCGAAGCCCGTGACGAAGAAGAACGCCGGACCGCCGATCGGGTAGTCGACGACCGCGTGCGCAAGAAACGACGACTCGCCTTCGCGCGATTCGAAGAGGCCTATGGCGCTGACGCTCACGGTCCCGGCCTCGGCAATGAGCTCGCCGGCGAAAGCGTGATCGCGCTTGTGCAGTGCCCCGCCGATCTCTATGCCGCCGTGATAGTCGATGCCCAGCCCGTCGATCGAGTAGGTCGGGACGAGATCGCCGAGCGCGGCGCGCACGCTCAGCCCCTCGAGCGAGACGGTCAGCCCGGCCAACTGCAGGCTGGCGTCGAGCAGAGCCTCGATCTCGCTCGGCTTGCCGTCGCCCGGTCGGTGCAGCGCGAGGCCGACGCGCCGGATATAGACTGGGCCGTCACTGCCGCGCTGCACGTCGATCCATTGCGCCCCGTCGTCGAGTGCGGCTGCATCGGGCGCGTCGTCCGATTTTTTGTCTGTGTTCGCGAGGTCGTCTCTCGCAAGCCCGTCGGTGCCGCCGGGGGACGCTTGATCCTGACCCCCGGGAGCTGTGTCGACGGACAGGATCTCGTCACCGATCTGAAGCACGGGATGGATGTTGAAGCCGTTACCGAGGCCTTCGGGCGGATGGAAGCCGGCCTCGGACGCGAGCGCGCCGAGGGTTCGGATCGCCTCGTCGCTCCCGGACCCGGCGACATACGAGATCTTGACCCGCAGACGCATCGGATCGGGTCCCGGCAGGCCGAGCGCGCCGAGGATCGGCAGATCCGGCAGCTCGAAACGGGCAAGGTCGAGCCCGCCCTCGACATCGGCGCTAAGCAGAGTGTCACTGGCCCCCGCACCATCGGTCCACAGCGTCGCGAGCATCGCCTCGCGCACCACGATGTCCAGCTCGCCGATGCCCTCTCCGAGATCGAGTGCGCCGGCGAGCGCACCCACGCTCTGGGTCTCGTCGCCGGCGGGGCCTGACTGAACCCGGTAGCCCGCGAGCAGAGCCGTTCGCTGATCGTCGCGGGAAATCAGCAGGTCGAGTTCCCACGGATCGGTTTGGTCGCCGACGGCAAGCACACCCTGGAACTGGCCCACATAGCCCTCGTCGGACCTGCGCAGGTCGACCTGCACGCGGGCGTCGATCCTGGTCTCCGGGGAGCCGCCAAGGCAGGAAGCGGGCAACTCGACGTCGAGATCGAGACAGACGTGCCTCGTCCCGGTCTCGATCAACGCGCCGAATTCGTTGACTTGCAGCCCCCTCAGCGGCTCGGGCAATGCAACGCCGAAGCCCGACGTCAGAAAATCGGACAGGCGGTCCGCGTCCGGCGCGTCCGTGGGGATGATCGTACCGCCCTCGTCATAATCCGGGTCGCTCTGCGGATCGGGCTCCCGGTCGAAGGTCGAGACGTCTTCCCGACGCCACCGCCCCTCGAGGGCGATCCCCCCCTCAGAACCGAAATAACCGGCCGAGAGGTCGACGCGCGCACCGGCAACCCGCACTTGGCCCGCCACCTCGGCGTAAAAGCGGCCGTCAGCCGTGCTGCCGCCGACATGCAGGGTGGCCTCGCTCAACATCATGTCGCCGGGAAGCTGGAGCAGCGGCGCGCGCGTGGGCCGAAGCGCCAGCGGGTCGGGTGTCAGCGGGTCGGCGAGCATGCCATCGAGGCCGGGGGCCGGGGTCTCCCGATACCCGCCGAGAAGCGTGAGCGCCAGCGCGTAGGTCCCGGTTTCACTGATGTAGTTGAAGCGGCCGTCGCTGATCCGCGGGCCACGACCGGGATCGCGTTCCGCGTCGGCGCTCAAGCCCGAGCCGTCGAGGCCGAAGGCCCGGCCGAAATCGGACAGGGCGACTTCGCTCTCCAGCCACCCCCTGACGCTCACCTGCGAAAATGGCGTCGGTGTCGCCTCGTGCGGCGTCGCGGCGGTCTCGAACGCCTCCTTCAGCGCGTAATGCGTCGGTGGCGGCTCAAGCAGGTCGTCAAGGTCGTCGTCATTATCGGATCCGGCGTCCACCGGGTCGGGAAGACAGGCGACGAGGTCCTCGGCCATCTTGCTACGGGCCTCTGGCGCTGGCTCCGGCAGTCTGCGCAGGAGCGTCGCGTCCCGCGCCTCGATACGCGCCTGCACGCGGGCCGCGCCGAGCGCCATCGCGCCCGACGCGGTGAGCTCGATCTCGGCGCGCTCGCCGTCGAAAGGATACGAGACGATCAGCTCGAGCGCGAGCTGGTCGACTCCGAGGATATCCGGGACGATCTCGAAATGTCCGGCGCCAACCGGCTCGAGCCGCGCCATGACGCCGGCGAGCGCCATGTCCTCGTCGAACCTGATCCCGAGGCTCCTGAGCCTCGCGCCGCCACTGCCGAGCCAGTCGGGCAGGTCGGGCCTCGTGTCGCCGAAGAGTTCGGCGAAGGCGCCGAGGATGTCGTCGAGGCCGAGGCCGTCCTCGCCCAGATTGGCGAGCGCGATGATCTCGAGCAGGGCGCCCGGTTCCGCCTCGTCGGGCAATTCGGTCTCACCGTCCGCCTCTGGCGCGGGATCGTCCGTGTCGGTGGTTTCGTCGTCCTTGTCGGATTGCTTCTGGCGGTTGACCTTGAGGCAGAGCGTGATCTCGTGGTCTCCGAGCCGAAGACCGATTTCCTGATCGGAGTCCGGCGCCTCTCCCAGCGCGCCGCCAAGATCGCCGAAACTTCTGATTACATCGCTCATAGGGTATATCGCTTTCTGTCGGCCAGGACGGGATCGCCGGTCATCGCTTCGCGTGCCTCTTCACGATCCTGCGCGTGCGGCGGCGCGCCCCCGCGGTGAAGCCCCATTTATTGTTGCGCTTGTCGAAGAGGCGATAGCGGCCGCTGCCTTGCGGCGTGCCGAGCGGCACGTTGAAGATATCGAGGATGTCCCGCGCGAGTTCGCGCTGCACGATCCGATAATCCAGCTTCTTTCGTTCCTTTTCCAGCGCGTCCAGCTTGTCGTGAGCTTTGACGGCGTCGTCTTTTTCCCACGCCTCGCGGATCTCTCTGCGGAGTTTTTCGGTCGTGCTAAAATAGTCGGTGGTCGATCGGTCGAGTGCTGCTTTGTCACTGTCTTCCACGCCGCGCAGGCTCAGAATGGCGATGACGCGATCGGTGAACTCGCCGATCGATTTCGGCTTGCCCTTCTCGTAGCGCTTCTCGCGGCGCTTCTTCTTTGTGAAATGGCGCCAGCTCGTCCATGCGACGACGCCGAGGCCGAGCACGGCGCCGCCCGCCAGAAGGGTCCAGCCGACCGGGTTCCAGATATTGGCCACGGCGGTCGCCGCGAGGACGATGCCGATGGTGGATCCGGTGGCGCCGACGACGCCGGCGGCGGTAGTCGTCCACTGCTTGGCGGTGCGCCGGCCCATCTTGCCCAGGATGTACCCGAGCAGGCGGTCGAGCTCCTCGTATCCCTCCGTGGCCGCGTCGTCGCCGGCGTCCCTGGCCTCCTCGTTGAGCACGGCCCGCAGGCCGACGAGGCGGACATACCGCCGTCCGCTGTGCGTCGCCTTGCGCCCGGTGCGCAGCGCGTTGGCATATCCGATCGCGGGACCGACCACATCGTTGAGCTGAAGCAGCGCGCTGGGAACATTGTCGGCGCCTTGGACGACGGTGTAGAGCGTCTCGGCGAGCGAGGAGACGCCGTGGCCCAACTTGGCGAGATTGTCGACGAGATTGCCGGCCGTCTGGTTCAGCTCGCCGCGGTCGGCTTCGACGTCCATGGTCGCGATCGTGTGGATGTCGACAATCACCGCGACCAGCGTTCCGGCATTCTCGATCCCGGATTGCGTCAGGCCGCGCGTCAGCTCGGCGATCTTGTCCTCTGGAATGACGCCCTCGGATGTAAGGGTGCCAATATAGCCGAGCGGCGCCGTGGTGCCGGGTGTCGCCGAGGGCACCGCCTCGTCCAGGATCGCGTGCGCCAGCCCGATCGCTTTCTGCCCTCTTTCTTTGCTCTTGTCGCCGGCGTGGATCTTCGCGGCTTGTTTTTTAAGTTTCTCGACCAATTCCTCGATGTCGAGATCGTAATCTGTAAGTGCCCGGTCGAACTTCGTGTAATCGCGCTTCACGAGATATTCGAGATCCTTGGCCTTGTAATCGGTGGTTTTCTCGGACCCGCCCTTGTTTTGCACCATCACCCATTGGTGCGATGTCGGATAGATGTCCGAGGAGACGGGCCCGCGGATCAACGTAAAGCTGTAGCTTGTCGCGAAGTCGCTAAGGTCCTGGTTGGTGCTCTTGAACTCGTCCCAGGTCTCCTGGTCGATGAGGGGCCGCGCGGCGATGAGCGCCCCTTCACTTCCGAGGATATCGTCGAGCCAAGCATAAGCGTGGTCACGTTTTTTCGCGACGCCGGGGCCGTGCTGCTCGGGCTCGCCGGGCTTGCGGGTGCGCCCCCGCGCAAGCAGCGGCATCCACATCTTGTCGCCGTTTTCCGCGCGCGTGCGCAAATACACCTCGCCGCTTTTGCCAAGCAGCTCTTTGGAGATGTAATGCGCGGCATCGACCTTGCCGCTGGTATCGTTGACGATCAGGTCGCCTTCCCGGCCGCGGCGTTTCGTGATCCTCGAGCCTTTGTCCGGATTATCCTTTCGCTCGGGGATCTTTCCGCCGCCGACGAGGTCGAAATTGCGCCCCTTGTCGTAAGGGCGCTCGGGAAAGGGGGCGCCGTGCTTGGGCTTGGGATAGGTGCGCCGCCAGTACAGGGTGAAGCTGCCGGGCCGCTTGTACAGCTTCCAGATCTCGAAGCTGCGCTCCTCTCCGGGCTGCGCCGTGTCGGTCTGGCCCGGCTTGGAGCCAGCCTTCGACATGCTCTTGTCCTTCGCCTTAGTCGGCATCGGGGTAGAGCTCGCTTGAATCCTGGATGTCAAGCAAATCCATTTTGAAGCGGTCGAAGAAAAGGAGAAGTCCTTGGTTCTTCCAGGACCCCGTCATGTAGATCGCGTTCCCGAACTCTCTGTCATCGAACTCCAGGCGGCCGCGGACGTAATCCACGGTCAGGTTGAGAAAGTGGCCGCCCTTCCTCTGTCGCTTGAGCGAATCGAGCTTGGGCTCCGTCAGCGCGTCGAAGTCGAAGGCGTGGCCGCAGGCGTGGAGCTGCGCGCCCAGGTTGGAGGGCATCCCGCCGCCGAGGTTGACGCCGAACTCGATCGGCGGTGGGTTCGTATGCATCAGGGAGGAGCTGTGTGGCGGGTTTACCAGCAGGACGCCGTCGATGTGGAGCCCTGCACTCTTCCATCCCTGCCCGCCGATCTTATCCGGAGGGTAGACGTCGAAGAAAGGCCCTGGAACGCCCGGGATGGTCGCGAAAAGCGGCGGCGCCTCCGGATCGGCCCGCTCCTGGCTGAACCTCCAGGCTGGAACGTCCGGGATCTTGAAGAAGTGACGTACCGGCTTCGTCGCCTTTTTCGGCTTCGCGGGTTCGGGCCGCGGCGGGCCGGTGTACTCGCCGCCCTCGCGCAGATGCTTCTCGACGGCGTGCAGCCGGCGGAGCACGTCGAGGTAACCTTCCGGGTTGGGGGGGCGGCGTTCGAGAGCCAGGTCGATGACGCCGCGTGGTGCCCCCTCGATGTTGGCGTATTCGAGCCAAATCGGCACAGCCTGATCGAAATGAGCAACCCGCCCGGTTGCCGTGCGGTCGAGATGCTCGGGGAGCTTGGCCCGACGCATCTTCGGGGTAGTTCTGATCACGTTCGGGATATTTCTGATCACGAAATACACCGTCGGACCGTTCGGCACGGACCCGCCGCTATCCAGATCCATCTCGACATGCGCGAGGGCGGCGTCCTCGGGATCTGGCTCCGGGCGGTAGATCATCGAGGCTTTCTCGTCGGTTCGGACGAAGCCGACCTCGATCCCGTCGAGCGCGTCCCGAGGACAGAGCGCCCAAGGCTCCTCGCCGACATGAAAACTCAGCCGCAGCTGGGGTCGTGCCCCGCGGGCTTCCCGGATCTCGCGGCGGTCGCGGAACTCGAGCGCGATGATGGCCGTGCTCTTGTCGTGTTCGGGGTCAAGCTGGCGCCCCGAGGCGAAGAAGGCCCGGAGCGGCGACGCCGGCGGCTGCGCCCGTTCGAGGATTTGCAGGGTCTGGATCGCTTCGCCGCTGATCGCGGCCTCGTCGTCCTCGAGCGCAAGATGATCGTGGTGCAGCCGCACCCGGGTGAGGCGCGGCCCGCCCTCCGGCGCGGCGCTGAGGCCGTAGAGGCGGAGCTGTCGCCGCTCGCCCGGCGCGACGGGCTCGATGTCGTACTGCCATGGGCCGATCCCGATACGGACCGCCACGCCGGGGTCGTTGGCCTCCAGCAGCGTGACCCTCCACGTTCGGTGGCGGACCTCCGGGCCCAGCAGCCAGCGTTCCAGATGATCGCCGTGCAGCATCGCGAGGCTTTCCTCAGAGAGGACGCCATGGCGAAATTCGAGCGACAGGGTCGGCGACCCCCGTGGCCCCATCAGGAACCTTACCGGTCTGTCGGTCGTGTTGGTCATCTCGATCGTAAGCGGTGGCGGCGGCATCCTTTCGCCGATTGCCAGTACCGGTCGGTCCGCCTCATCGACGAGCCGCAGCTTGACCGGCGGCTCGGCGCGGCGCGCGGCGGCAGGGTCGGGCCCGCTCGCACCCGGCAGGCCACTAACCCCTCCGCCTTGATCGGCCGGCATCGAGCCTCCGTGGCCCACTTGTTCCGATGCTCCGCCCCGCGGTGCTTGGCCCTTGCTCATCGCTCGTCCTCCTCGCCCTCGTTGTTCAAAAGGAGCCAGCCTTCGCAAAGGCGCTGGCGTCCGCCCCAATCCTTCGCGCCCGCCGGGGATCGCGGCGTCGTCACCACCTTGCGGTCGCCGGCCTCGGTCGACGCCCAGAGCCAGCTATGCCCCGGCACGCGAGGCAGCGGGATGCGTGGCTCGGCGAAACGGCTCAGGATCGGCCCCACAGCGAAGCCCGTCTCGATCCGGTTGAGCCCGGCGGCGTAGTGTTCGCTCGCGAGGGTCAGGCGGCTGACCGGCAGCAGGCCGCTCGCGGCGTGGATGGTGCCGTAGGGGTCGAACAACATCGTGGCCGTCCGCGGACCGCCGTCCGGCGTGAGCGAAAGGTGGCGTTCGGCCTCGTCGAACCGTCCGGGTCCGAGCCGCGTGCGCCCGTCCTCGGTCGCCGTCTCTTCCCAGAAGGCCACCAGCCCGTCGTCGCGCAGTCCGAAATCGCCGAGGCGGACGGACACTGTGACCGAGGCAACGCCGTCCGTCTCGCGCCGTGGCGCCGTGGTGTCGGAGGCCTCCGCCGCGGCCGCGAGTGTACGTTCGAAGGCGCGCCAGCCCTGATGCGTCGCGAGCTCGCCCTTGACCTCGAGCGCGAGCCTTGCACGCGCCACGACCAGCGGCCGCCCCGCGAGGAACGCCGGTGCCGCATCATCCGCGTGGCCGCCCGGCCGTGACGCCCGAAGGTGGCTCTCGATCCGGGCGTGCATGGCTTCGCTCGAATGAGCGAGAAAGTATTGAACGACACGCCGCAACGCCGGATCGACGATCTCGCTCAACGCCACACCGTCTCGACCGGGCGGCGGACGCCAATGCCCGTCGATGTCGGCCACCCCCATCGGCCTCCCGCGCGCGTCGTAGACGGCGAGAGTGCAATCCAGATGGTTGTGCAACACGAACCCGGCGACCGGTGAGCTCGCCGGTGCTTTACTGGTCTCGGCCTCGTCCGCCATCCCGGTAGCGCTGGCGGCGGCGAGCCACCGGACCTCGAGACGCGCGGGCTGTGCGAGACGCGGCCTGAGGCGCAACGCGCCCGGCGCGTCCGGATCGGGGTCGATAATGCCCGTTGGCCCGCGCACCGAACCGCCGGAGAACGACAGGTCGCGGACCCGCCCGAAACAATCGACGAGGCGCAGGGCGCTCAAAGTGAGGCGCCCGGCGCGGAGAGGGTTGAACATTCCCGCCGGTGCGGGCGCGCTGACGCCCTGACGGCCTACGGTTTCGCGCACCCGCGCCGCGAGCCGACGTTCGGAGTCGAAGCCGAGCGGTATGCCAACCGGCAACTGCATCGTGCTACGCCGCATCAGAAGAGTATCGTGGAAACCGCCGAGCTTGACGCTCAGCAGCCGCTCGCTTGCGTGATGATCAAGGCGGGCACGCAAGTCTCTCAGCCTTGTCGCGAGCGGGTCGGATCTCGCGCTTGCGGGGGCGCTCTGCTCGAACCATGCGATAAGGGCGCCGAGGCCGTCAGGCTCCGCCGGGTTCATCTCTTCCGACGCTTGTGCGGGCGCGTCCGCGGAGTGATCCGTCCTGCGTTTCAGCTCGGCGAGCCGGCGACCGAGCACCGCATCGAGCTTGTCGCCGAGAAGCTGCTCGGTGTCCGCGCTCAGCAGCGACCGACCCGCGATGCGATGCGCCCGCCGGCTCAGCACGCCGGGCGCGTTATCGCGTGGAACGAGATCCATCCCGTCGGGATCGTTGACGAAATTCGCTTCGAGAAAGTCGGAGCCGTGGGCTTCCTCGCGGGTATGGCCGGCCTCTTCGAGGCGCCGCGACTCCGCCTGCCATTCGAACAGGAACGGGCGCCAGAGTGCGGGGTCGGCGCGGTGGATGCCCGGCCCGTCGTCAGCCTCGATCGCGTCGACGGCGGCGTCGAGCGCGTCCGGCACGTTAGGTGGAGCGTCGACGAGCGCGACCGGGAAACAGGCTACCCTTGCGTGCGGCGTCTCGTGCGGCGCGCTGCCGAGATCGACTCCCGAAATCACCATGACCGGGTCATGGGGTCGCCAGTAGCGCTCCTCCGGCGTGGCCGCGATCGCAAGCCGCGCCTTGCCTTTCGCCTCCGCCTCGCGCAGCGTGGCGCTCAGCGAAGCGAACGCGTGGTCGCGCGTCGCTTCGCAGGCCTTGATGTGCGCGCGCGCCGCCTCGACTGCGGGCAGGCTGTGGCGCTCTATGAAACGGCGGATCGTGTCTGCCGCGATATTGCCCATGCCGGCCTCCGGCGGGTCGAAGGCCACCGTTCGATCGAGGTACTTCTGCCAATCGGCGAAGAGCTCGCTCTGCTTGGAGTCGCGCGCCTCGATCGCGCGGTTGAGCGCCGCCTGGGCCCGGTTGAGCCGGTCGAGCGGCGCAGTCGCCTCACGCGGCACCATGTCCTCGGCCGCCGGTTCGAGATACCCTTCGCTCTGGTCTGCATCGGGCATCGTGACCATCCACCGGCTGCCGGAGGCGACTGACTGGAAGGCGTTGCGGTGACGCGCGGCGCGGAAATGGAACAGAAGGTCGTTGGCCTTGCCGTCGAGGTGGCCCGAAAGGTGGAGCGACTCGAGCTGTTCCTCGACCGTGAGGATCGCGTCGGCGTCGTCTTCCATGGCGCCGGCGAAGAATGCCGAGACCGCCTCGCTCGCGGTATTGCCGAATGCGACGGTAACGGACCGCTGGCGATCGGGGGCGGAGGTGCTCTCGCCGTCGGTATCGGAGAGGCGGAGCCGGGCATAGGCGAGCGTCCGCTCGGGCAGGGGGCCGTCGCTTTCATCCGGGTCGACGGTCCAGCCGAGCGCCTCGCCGAGGGCCTCGTACCCCAGCCTGTGCCAGTGCACGGTCGCGGCGGCGCCGTCGCGGCGGCTCAACCCGACACGCCGCGCGCGATCTTCGATCTGGTCGGCCAGATCGGGGCCGTTCAACAGATCGTCGGCCGGATCGTCGTGCCAGCCGACCACGTCGTAGCTGAGCGCGCCGCGCTCCGCTCCGCTCATGTCCGCGGTTTCGGCATCGTGAAAACCGAACACGCTGTGGCAGCTGGGATAAAAGGCGGCGAAGCTCGGCTCGCCGTAGCCGAGGGCGGTCAGCGCCACGTGCCGGTCATGGCTCTCCGCCTCATCGTCGCGCGCGAGCCACTCATGGAGAGCGCGCACCCGCCCGAGCCGCGTGAAGGGGGGCTCGTGCTGGGTCTCAGGGTCGTTGGGAAAGCTGATAGTGTGCGCCGCGCCGGGCTCGTCCTTGTCACGGATGACATCACTTTCGACCAGCCATCGGCGCTCGGGCTGGTCGTCGCGGCGCCGCGTCACCAGCCATCGATTCGGCACCAGCGGGAAGCGCGCACCGGGATCATAGACATGCAGCGTCGTCCGCGCCGACACCCCGTGGCCGTCGCTCGCCGGCTCGTAGCGCTCTGCAAGGCGGAGGCGATAGGCCGCAGCATCGCCCTGCTGACGCACGCGCCAGCGCCCGGGTGTGTTGCCGTGTTCGAGACAGGCATCGGCGTGCAGCGCGTGCCCCTCCTTTGCGAACCGCGCGCGCAGCCCACCCGGCAACACCATCCGGTCGATTGACCCGCGCTCCTCCTCATCGAGATCGTAATCGAACAGCACCCTGTGGCTGCCGCCGCGACGATGGGCGCCAGGCAGGGTCCAGTGGAGGTGAACGCCGGGCGATAGGGTCATGGTCAGGTTGCGAAACGGCTGCGACTCGACCTCGTCGCCGATGTAGGGCGTGTCGGGGGCGACGTCCGCGCCGCTCGGCGTCGTGTGCGGCAGGCGTGTGAACTCCGCCAGCGGGCCGGCTACCACGGTCGGGGCGTCGAGCACGAGCGCGTGCAGCCCCATCGGCACCATCAGCGCACGCTCGGCAACGACCACGCGCAGCTGTTCCGTCCAGAAGTGCCCGGCGCCTGCATTGAGCTCGAATTCGAGTGTCTCGTCGCGCATTGGGTCGCGCGGAACATTGAAGATTCCATCGTCGTCAATCCAGGCGCTGCTCTGGCTCAAGAGGCGGAACGGAGGGCCGTGTCGAATTTTCGATTGCAGGATTGGGACGAAGCAGTCGAGCCGGAACCGCGCGAGCCCTCTGCCCGCCGTGATCTCCAGCGGCTCGGGCTTCACGCTTAGAATGCTGAACCCCTCAGGCGGCATTAGGGCGGCCTATTATATATGGGCAGGCCCGGCTGCCCATCGACGATTCACTTCCTATTATCCTGGGGCGCAGTGCTAAAATCCAAAAATACATAAGAATATCGTAACAAGCGGAAGCAAAAACGCCAAAATGTTTTTGAGGTCATAGGAGAATTTTTCACGGCCCGAAGCAAGAGCAGCGGCCAGGTCAGCCGCTCTGTTCGGCTTTGATGATGTGACCGCCCCCCGACGGCATCAATGTGCCAAGGTGGGTCTATGATGATCCAAAAAGGAGGACGGTCATGTCGGAGATTATCACGGTCGGG
>NZ_JAWLFS010000023.1:0-20256 GCF_041685465.1 Rhodosalinus sp.
TGCGGGGCGCGAGCTCCATGCGCGCGAGATGGCCATGCCCGCGCGGCCGGGTCAATCCGCCCGCGGCCCCTTGCCAACCGGGGCGAAAGCCTCTTGGCTCCTCCGCGAAGGAGGGCACGACGATGAGCAAGAGCGTGAAACGCGTGCGCGCGGCGCTGGAGACGGCGGGGCTGCCTGCCGACATCCGCGAGCTCGGCGAGACCCGCACGGCCGAGCAGGCCGCCGCGGCGGTGGGATGCACGCTGGACCAGATCGTGAAATCGCTGATCTTCCGCGGCACGGAGAGCGGACACGTTCGGCTCTTCCTGGTGCCGGGCGGGCGGCGCCTCGACCCGGCGAAGGCCGCGGCGGCGGCGGGCGAGCCGCTCGGCAAGGCCGACGCGGCGCTCGTGCGCGCCGAGACGGGCTTCGTCATCGGCGGCGTCGCGCCGGTCGGCCATGCGGCGCCGGCGGCGACCTGGATGGACCCGCGGCTTCTCGACTTCGCCGAGGTCTGGGCCGCCGCCGGCACCCCGCGCCACGTCTTCCCCATCGCGCCGGAGGCGCTCCACGCGGTCACCGGGGCGGTGATCCGCGACGTCACGGAATGATTTTCTGATTTTCTGCCAACGGCTTGACCGAATAATGTAAAAACTGTTCACATCACCCCTTGCGCCGGCGCGGCCGGCACACGATCTGAAGGATGTGAAAGACATTCACATCAACGATCCCGCACCGGAGAGAGACATGACATACGCCGCCACCGACCTCCCCCGCCAATCGAACGCCTCCGGCTGGCTCGCGCGGGCCGAAGCCTGGCTCGACGCACGTGGCAAGCTCGCCTGGATCGCCGCGATGGTCCTCGGCTTCATCCTGTTCTGGCCTGTCGGCCTCGCCCTCCTCGGCTACATGCTCTGGAGCAAGCGCCTGGGTCCCATCAACTTCAGGGGCGCCCGGCACGCGACCGCCGCGCTCAGCCCCACTGGCAACAGCGCCTTCGACGCGTACAAGGCCGAGACCCTGCGCCGCCTCGAGGAGGAACAGCACGCCTTCGACTCCTTCCTCGAACGGCTGCGCGCGGCCCGCGACAAGGCGGAGTTCGACCAGTTCATGGAAGAGCGCGCCCGAAAGCCCGCCGAGGCCCGCCCCGACGAGGCCTGATCCCACCGCCGCCGCCCCGTGCCGGGCGGCGGCGCCATCCGACCCGGACGAGAGCCCAGATGCACAGCTACGACGCCCGCCTGCCCGACCCCGACCGCCAGCCGGAGTTCTACGCCGACATACCCGCCAAGCGGCTCCTCGCATGGCTGATCGACGTGGTGCTGGTGGCCGTGCTCTGCCTGCTCGTCCTGCCCTTCACCGCCTTCACGGGGCTCTTCTTCTTCCCGGTCCTGATGCTGGCGGTGGGCCTCGCCTACCGCGTGCTGACCATCGCGGGGGGCTCGGCCACCTGGGGGATGCGCCTGATGGCGATCGAGCTGCGCGACCGGCGCGGCGAGCGGCTCGACGGCGGGCAGGCACTGCTGCACACGCTCGGCTACACGGTCTCCATCGCGATGCCGCTCCTGCAGATGATCTCGGTCGTTCTCATGCTCACGGGCGCCCGCAGGCAGGGCCTCACCGATCACCTGCTCGGCACGGTGATGCTGAACCGCCGCGCATGACGGCACGACGCGACGCCCGGCCCCTTGGCCGGTGGGAACGCTCTTGCTATCGTCTGCCGAAACGATAGCTGGGACGGGAATGCGACACACCCTTCCGATCGCGCCGCAGTTCTACGTGACGGCCCCGCAGCCCTGCCCCTATCTCGAGGGGCGGATGGAGCGGAAGCTGTTCACCGCGCTTCAGGGCGAGGGCGCCGAGGCGCTGAACGACACGCTGTCGAAGCAGGGGTTCCGTCGGTCGCAGAACGTGCTCTACCGCCCGTCCTGCTCGGATTGCTCCGCCTGTCTCTCGGCACGCATCGACGTGACGGCCTTCGCCCCGTCGAAAAGCCAGCGCCGCACGCTGCGCCGCAACACCGGCCTCGTGCGCCGCGTCACCTCGCCCTGGGCCACCGAGGAGCAGTACGCGCTCTTCCGCCGCTACCTCGACAGCCGGCACTCCGACGGCGGCATGGCCGACATGGACGTCTTCGAGTTCGCGGCCATGATCGAGGAGACGCCGGTGCGCTCACGCGTGATCGAGTACTCCGACCGGGACACCGGCGACCTTGTCGCCGTGTGCCTGAGCGACATGCTCGACGACGGGGTGAGCATGGTCTACTCGTTCTACACGCCCGATCGGCCCAAGGCGTCGCTCGGCACCTACGTGATCCTCGACCATGTCGAGATCGCCCGCGAGGCGGGCCTGCCTTACGTCTACCTGGGCTATTGGGTGCCCGGCAGCCCGAAGATGGGCTACAAGGCCAAGTTCGCGGGCCTCGAGGTCCACGCACAGGGCGCATGGCAGAAGATGCGGGACCCGCAGGATTACGACACCGAGCTTCACCCGCTCTCGACCGATCCGATCGCCGAGCAGGTCGCCAACATCAGCCTGCCCGGCGCGCGCCCGGCCAAGGGCTGAGCCGCTTCGCCCCGGCCACGCGGGAGGGGGCGCTGCCCCCTCTTGGCCTTCGGCCAATTCACCCCCGGAGTATTTCATCCAAGATGATGGGGCGGGCGAGGTCCCTCCCTGCCATCATCTTGGTCGCAATACTCCGGGGGGTGAGGCCCGGCACGGGCCGAGGGGGGCAGCGCCCCCCTGACCGCACGCAGTGCCAGAAAGCGTGCGGCCGTCAGGCCGCTCCGCATCACTCAGTTCGGGATGAGATCAGGCACGATCGTGACGACGCCCGGGAAGAACCACAGGATCGCGAGGCCGAGGACCTGGATCGCGACGAAGGGCAGCACCCCCTGATAGATCTGCCCCGTCGTGATGCTGCGCGGCGCGACGCCCCTGAGGTAGAAGAGGGCGAAGCCGAAGGGGGGCGTCAGGAAGGATGTCTGCAGGTTCACCGCGATCATGATCGTCACCCATTTCGGGTCGAAGCTGCCGCCGTAGATCACGGGCCCCACGATGGGCACCACGATGTAGATGATCTCGAGGAAGTCGAGCACGAAGCCCAGCATGAAGAGCACGAGCATCACGATCAGGAAGACGGTATACTCGTTGTCGAAGCTCCGCAGGAACTGCTGGATGTAATGCTCGCCGCCGAAGGAGATCAGCACGAGGTTCAGAAGCTGCGAGCCGATCAGGATGGTGAAGACCATCGAGGTGACCTTGGCCGTCTCGCGCACGACCGGCGTGAGCACCCCGCTGCGGAAGAGCACGAAACAGGCGTAGAGCAGGCCGAAGAGCGCGAAGAGGTACGCGGCCTGCGCGACGAGATAGGCGATCCACGTATCCACGCCGGCGCTCTCGGTGTCGATACGGAGGTCGAAGTTCACGCCGACAAGCAGCATGACGATGAGCGCGAAGGTGGCCCGGATGATGATCTTGCCGGAGCGGTTCTCGTCGCGCAGCCGCCGGTAGGCGGCGAGCATGATCGCCCCGCCCGCGCCGAGCGCGGCCGCCGGCGTCGGGTTGGTGATGCCGCCGAGGATCGAGCCGAGCACCGCCACGATCAGCACCAGCGGCGGGAAGACCACGCGCAGAAGCTCGTTCTGCGCGAGCCGCGCGAAGGCGTGGCGCACCCCGTAGAGCGTGAGCGCGATCGGCACGGCGAGCCAGAGGGTGGTCACGGCCGGCGAGGTGACGGGCGAGATCAGCACCACATCCGCGAGGATCGCCAGCGCCACGCCGCCGAGGCCGACAGCGATCGGCGTCGGGTCGGCTGAGGGCGCGATCCCGCGCGCCGTCGTCAGGAGGAGCGCGAGGAGCAGGAAGCCGATCGCGATCCCCGTGCCGACGGGGGGCGCCGCGGCCAGCCGATTGGCCCGCATCTCCGCGAGTTGCTCCTCGGTCAGTTCCACCGATTCGGTGACGCCGCCGTCGTCGTTGATCAGGGCCTGCTCCATCACCGCGGCATCCCAGGCATCCTGACCGTGCACGTCGATCATCGCCTCGCGGCACTCGTCGGAGACGTTCGTGCGCAGCGATGCGCCCTCACCCTGTTCGGAGAAGCGCCCGACGCTCACGTCCTGGCTGCCGACGAAACCGACCTGGCCCGAGAGCACGGTCAGTCCGATCAGCGCCGCGGGCACGGCGGCGAACCACGTCCAGCGCTCGCCCGGGGTCGTCGGCTCACTGCCGTCGGTTCCCTCGGAGGGCACGGGCGGGGCCTTCGAGGGATTGAAGAGCGCGAAACCGAAGGCATAGGCCGCGTAGAGGCCCGCGAGGAGGATTCCGGGCAGGAGCGCCGCCTGGAAGAGCGTGCCCACCGAGACGACCGCCGGCTCGCCGAGGAGCGTGAGCGCGTCGCGGCAGCCCAGGCTTTGCGCACGCTCTTCCTGGGCGCGCGCGTAGATGTCTCCGGCGAGCGTGCCGAGTAGGACGATCACGATCGAGGGCGGGATGATCTGCCCGAGCGTGCCGGAGGCCGAGATCACGCCCGTGGACAGTTGCGGCGAGTATCCCGCGCGCATCATCGTGGGCAGCGCGAGCAGGCCCATCGTGACCACCGTCGCGCCGACGATGCCGGTGGAGGCCGCGAGGAAGGCGCCCACCACCACGATCGAGACCGCGAGCCCGCCCGGCAGCGGGCCGAAGACGCGCGCCATGGTGGTCAGCAGTTCCTCGGCGATGCGCGAGCGCTCCAGCGTGATGCCCATCATCACGAACATCAGCACCGCGAGCAGCGTCTCGATCGACTGCCCGGCGAGCACCCGCTCGTTGATGCGGTTGACGATGAAGCTGATGTTGCGGTCGAGCGCCGTCTCCCAGCCGCGCGGGAAGACGGACTCCTCGACGCGCGGCAACTCGGGGTATCGGAAGATCGATATGCTGTCCGGTCGGACGCCGTCCTGCACGAGGGCGTTGTAGGCCTGCGACCCGGTGTCGATCGCCTGATGGATCAGCAGGCCGGCGCTGTCGAGCGCGGCGATGATCGCGAAGGAGATCATGCCCGCGCCGCCGATGGCGAAGGCCACCGGAAAGCCCGAAAGAATCCCTGCGAACAGACAGAGGAAGACGATGATCAGGCCGATCTCGACGCCGTCCAGTCCGAATAGCATGTGTCCTGCCCCTTAGCGTGTTTCGAGCACGTGTTCCGCGCTTTCCGTCGTCGATCCGCTCAGCGTGTCGCGGTCGAGGTGTTTGCCTTCGCTCTCCTCGCCCTCGCGCAGCTCCAGGTACGAGCGCCAGAGGACCGCCACCGCCTGAAGGAAGACCAGGCCGGCAAAGGCGACGAGGAGGATCTTGAAGAGGAAGTAGGCGTTGAAGCCGTTCGGGCTGAAGCCGATGGTCTCGACGTTCCAGCGGAAGGCGCGCGCCTTCATCAGCAGCCGGTCGAGCCCCTCGGAGGCCGAGGGCTTGGGCGTGATGAGGTGGCGCCAGAGGAAGTACCAGCCGTACATCCAGGTGACGATCGCCACCGGCATCATGAAGATGAGCGCGCCGACCATGTCGACGATCTTCCGCGTGCGGAAGCGCGCGGAGGCGTAGAAGACGTCGACGCGGACATGGCCGTGCTGCACGAAGGTGTAGCTGACGCAGAGCGCGACGATCATCGCGTTGTAGAGCTTGAGTTCCTCGGACCACCACGAGACGTCGAAGGTGAAGGCCTGCCCGAATCCAAGTGAAATCTCCGAGGCCGCGAAGATGCGCTGGACGAAGACGATGACGATCTGCTGGAGCACCATGATCAGCCCCACCCAGGCGGCGAGGCGGCCGAGCGCGTTCGCGAAGCCCTCGAGCGCGATCACGCCGCCCCAGAGGACCGAGTTGCGCCAGAGGCCGACACCGGTCAGCACAAGCACGGTGGTGAACACCACGAAGAAGAACTCGACCGAGCCGCCGTAGAAGACGACCCGCATGATGGCCTCGGGGTTCGACCAGTCCAGCCAGAGCTGCGGGTGGGTGACCGCGTAGCCCAGGTTGTAGAAGGCCATCGCGATCTGCGTCACCAGCCATACGCCGGCGTCGAGCAGACCGCCCAGAACCCCAGTGGTATTTTCCTCGTCCATGATCGAAACCGCTGATGCCCGATGGTGGGTTTGCGCCGCGGGGGCGGCTCAGCCGATGCGAGCGCCCCCGGGACGCGTCGCGCCCCCGCCCGGGGGCGGGGGCGCGCGCAGGTCTCTCGCGCGTGGCTCAGATGCCGACGACGCGGTTGCGCTGCTGGGTGAACGTGCCCGAGGAGCGGCTGATCCACTCCGCCGAGCTGCGCAGCGACTCCATGTAGCTGTCGTAGCACTCGGCGTAGATCGGATCGTCCATCGGCTCCTGCGCGACTTCCTCGGCGGCGGCGCCGAAGGCATCCCAGACCGAATCCGGGAACTCGCGGATCTCGACACCCTCCGACCGGAGACGCTGCAGCGCGGCCGAGTTGTTCGCCATGAAGAGCGACATCGTCCAGATGTTCGAGGCGCGGGCCGCCTGCTCGATCGCGGCCTGATGCGCCTTCGGCAGATCCTCGAAGACCTCGAGGTTGACGACGAGGTTCAGGTTCGGGCCGGGCTCGTGGAAGCCGCCGGTGTAGTAGGTCTGTGTGATCTCCTGGAAGCCGGCCGATTCGTCCGCCCAGGGGCCGATCCACTCGGTTCCGTCGATCGCGCCGGAGGAGAGCGCCTGGTAGACCTCCGCGCCGGGCAGGTTCTGAACGGAGGCGCCGAGCTTGCCGAGCACCTCGCCGCCCTGCCCCGGCATCCGGAACTTGAGACCCTGGAAATCGTCGGGGCTGTTGATCTCCTTGCTGAACCAGCCACCGGACTGCGGGCCGGTGTTGCCGGCCGGGAACGCCTTGAGGCCGAAGATGGTATAGAGCTCGTCGGCAAGCTCCAGCCCGCCCTGATGGTAATACCAGTTGTTGAATTCCTGGAAGGTCATGCCGAAGGGCAGCTGCGAGAAGAACGACAGCGCCGGGTGCTGACCGAGGAAGTAGTAGTCGACGCCGTGGTACATGTCGGCCTGCCCGGCCGAGACCGCGTCGAAGACCTCGAAGGCGCCGACGAGCTCACCCGCGGCCTTCAGGTCGACGGTGACCGCGCCATCGGTGATCGCGGTGATCGTGTCGGCGCAGTACTTTGCGCTGTCGTGCACGCCGGCGAGGCCGCGGCCCCAGGTGGTGGCGAGCGTCAGCGTGCGGCGGCCCTGCGCGATGGCGGGCGCGGCGAGCGAACTTGCGGCGGCGGCGGTGCCTCCGAGCGCGGACGCGCGAATGAACGAACGACGATCCATCGTTAATCTGTCCTCCCTTGTTTGCGGCCCGCCACACTCCCGGCAGGGCCGATCCGTACCATGGGCGGACACTAGCGAGGCAGTTTCGCGTTTGGAACAGGAAACTTTCGCTTTCCGCCGGGTCGCGCCGCAATTTTCGTGCTCGGGGCCGTCTCGGGCCGGGCCGCAGCGGGCGCATCGCGGCCAGCCGCCGCGCGGCCCCGCGGCGCAAGATTGTAACCCGCAAGACCCCGGCTGCGACATTTTCTCCACCACGACGCCCGCGCGCGGGCGCTTTGCGGTTGACGGCCTGCGCGCGCGCGCCTATCTCCACCACAGGCCGAGGAGATCACAATGACCACCCTGATCGTAATCGTAGGCGGATGGCGCATGGGCCGGTAACCCGGAACCCCACAGGGAACCCCATGCGCCCCCGGATCGGTTCGACGGGGGTTTTTTTGTGCCTGTCCTCAGCCTGGACACGCAACGCCGGAGATGGAGTGACGGCATGACCAAGGCGATGACCGGAGCGAAGATGGTGGTCCAGGCGCTGAAGGATCAGGGCGTGGACACGGTATTCGGCTACCCCGGGGGCGCCGTGCTGCCGATCTACGACGAGATCTTCCAGCAGAGCGAGATCCGCCACATCCTCGTCCGCCACGAACAGGGCGCGGTGCACGCCGCCGAGGGCTACGCGCGCTCCACCGGCAAGCCGGGCGTCGTGCTGGTGACCTCCGGGCCCGGGGCGACGAACGCGGTCACGGGGCTCACCGACGCGCTGATGGATTCGATCCCGATCGTCGTGCTGACGGGCCAGGTGCCCACCTTCCTCATCGGCTCCGACGCCTTCCAGGAAGCGGACACCGTGGGCATCACGCGCGCCTGCACGAAGCACAACTGGCTCGTGAAGGACCCCGCGCGGCTCTCGGGCACCATCCACGAGGCCTTCCACGTCGCCACGAACGGCCGGCCCGGCCCGGTGCTGGTGGACATCCCCAAGGACGTGCAGTTCGCGTCCGAGAGTTACACGCCCCGCGCACAGGCGAAACTCGGCCACTACCAGCCGCAGGTGAAGGGCGACATCGAGGGGATCACCGACCTCGTCGCCGCGATCGAGCGCGCCGAGCGGCCCGTCTTCTATACCGGGGGCGGCGTCGTGAACTCCGGCCCGGCAGCGAGCCAGCTCCTGCGCGAGCTCGTGGACGCCACCGGCATCCCCGTGACCTCGACGCTGATGGGCCTCGGCGCCTACCCGGCGTCCGGCGACAACTGGCTCGGGATGCTCGGGATGCACGGGCTCTACGAGGCCAACATGGCGATGCACGGCTGCGACCTGATGATCAACCTCGGCGCGCGCTTCGACGACCGGATCACCGGACGCATCGACGCCTTCTCGCCCGGGTCGCGGAAGGCGCATGTCGACATCGACCCCTCCTCGATCAACAAGGTGGTCAAGACGGATTTCCCGATCGTGGGCGACATCGCCCATGTCCTCGAGGACGTGCTGCGCGTCTGGAAATCGCGCGGGCGGCAGGTGAACCGCGAGGCGATCGCGCGCTGGTGGCGCCAGATCGAGGAGTGGCGCAAGGTCGACTGCCTCGCCTTCAAGCCCGCGCCGCAGACCATCAGGCCACAGCACGCCATCGCCCGGCTCGAGGCGCTCACGAAGCACCGGCGCGACCGCTACATCTGCACCGAGGTGGGGCAGCACCAGATGTGGGCGGCGCAATACCTCGGCTTCGAGGACCCGAACCGCTGGATGACGTCCGGCGGCCTCGGGACCATGGGTTACGGCGTGCCGGCCTCCATCGGCGTGCAGGTGGCGCATCCCGATGCCCTCGTCGTCAACGTCGCCGGCGAGGCCTCCTGGCTGATGACGATGCAGGAAATGGGCACCGCCGTGCAGTATCGCCTGCCGGTCAAGCAGTTCATCCTCAACAACGAACGCCTCGGCATGGTGCGCCAGTGGCAGGAGCTCCTGCACGGCGAGCGCTACTCGCACAGCTGGTCCGAGGCGCTCCCGGATTTCGTCAAGCTCGCCGAGGCCTTCGGCTGCAAGGGCATCCAGTGCAGCGATCCCGCCGACCTCGACGACGCGATCCAGGAGATGCTCGACCACGACGGGCCGGTGATCTTCGACTGCCTGGTGGAGAAGCACGAGAACTGCTTCCCCATGATCCCAAGCGGAAAGGCGCACAACGAGATGCTGCTGGGCGAGGCGGAGACGCAGGGCGCGATCGACGAGAAGGGCTCGGTGCTGGTGTGACCATAGGAGGGGGGCTGTCTGCCCCCCTCTTCGCCTGCGGCGAATTCACCCCCCGAGAGTATTTCGGCCAAGATGATGGGCCGAGGGCAGCGAAACGAAGCGGCCGCCCCGGGCGGCGACGAGAGGACGAGGCGGATGTCCGCACTGAATATCGAAAAGGGCTCGAGCAAGCATTCGGCCTACAACCTGCGCCCCACCTTCTCGGACGTGCAGGAGACGCACACCCTCGCCGTGCTGGTGGACAACGAGCCGGGCGTGCTGGCGCGGGTGATCGGCCTTTTCGCGGGGCGCGGCTACAACATCGAGAGCCTGACCGTGGCCGAGGTGGATCACACCGGGCACCGGTCGCGGATCACCATCGTCACCACCGGCACGCCGCAGGTGATCGAGCAGATCAAGGCGCAGCTCGGGCGGATCGTGCCGGTGCACGAGGTCCACGACCTGACGACCGAGGGCCGCGCCGTCGAGCGCGAGCTCGCGCTCTTCAAGGTCGCGGGACAGGGCGAGAAACGGGTGGAGGCGCTGCGCCTCGCCGACATCTTCCGCGCCAACGTCGTGGACAGCACGCTCGAGAGCTTCGTCTTCCAGATCACCGGCACCTCGGAGAAGGTGGACGCCTTCGCCGAGCTGATGCGGCCCCTCGGGCTGATCGAGATGGCGCGCACGGGCGTCGCGGCGCTGTCGCGCGGGACCGAGTGAGCGCGCGTGTCGGCGCCGGATAAGCGAGGTCGCAAAGAGGCGCGCGCGATCTGACGCAGGGTCCATCCTCGCTCCACCTTCGAGGAGAGCGAGGCCATGACCGTCACCGACCTGTCGCATGTCCGTCGCCCCGTCGCCGAGGCGCGCGGGCTGCCCAACGCGCATTACACCGATCCCGCCCTCTACGCCGAGGAGCGCGCGGCGCTGCTCTTGCGGCAGTGGGCCGGGCTCGCCGTCGCCGCCGACGTGCCCGAGCGCGGGGACGCGGTGCCGGTCGATTTCCTCGGCATGCCGCTTCTGTTGCTGCGCGACCGGGCGGGCGCGGTGCGCGTCTTCATGAATACCTGCCGGCACCGCGGCATGATCCTCGTCTCCGAGCCGCGGCGCATCGAGGGGGCGATCCGCTGCCCCTATCACTCCTGGTGCTACGCCACCGACGGGCGGCTGGTCTCGACGCCGCACGTGGGTGGGCCGGGGCGCAACACCCACGACGCGATCCGGCGCGAGGAGCTCGGCCTGATCGAGGTGCCGAGCGCGGTGCGCTTCGGCGTGGTCTGGATCAACGTCTCGGGCGACGCGCCGCCCTTCGAGGCGGCGATGGGCGATCTGCTCGCCCGCTGGGCGGAGTTCGACCGCGACTGGGTGCACGGCGGCGCCGACAGCCGCTGGGACCTGACGGTCGCGGCGAACTGGAAGCTCGCGGTGGAGAACTACTGCGAGAGCTATCACCTGCCCTGGGTGCATCCGGGGCTCAACAGCTACTCGCGGCTCGAGGATCACTACAACATCGCCGTGCCGGGGCGCTTCTCGGGCCAGGGCACGCGGGTCTACCGGCAGCTCCGGGACGAGGACGGCGCGGTCTTTCCCGATTTCGAGGGCATCTCGGCGGCCTGGGACACGGCGGCCGAATACATCGCCGTCTATCCCAACGTGCTCCTCGGGGTGCACCGCGACCATGCCTTCGCGATCCTGCTGATCCCGCAGGGGCCCGAGCGCACGCTGGAGCGGGTGCACCTGTTCTACCCCACGACCGGGACCGATGCGGGCCTGCGCGCGCGGAACGCCGAGCAGTGGCGCACGGTCTTCGCCGAGGACATCTTCGTCGTCGAGGGGATGCAGCGCGGGCGGCACGCCGCGGGCTTCGACGGCGGGCGCTTCAGCCCGGAGATGGACGCCCCCACCCACTGCTTCCACGACTGGGCGGCGGCGGGGCTCGAGACATGGCGGGCGATGGCCCGCGCGGCGGAATGAGCGGGCTCGACGCCGCGCTCCTCGCGGCGCATGCCGCGGGCGACCGCGCGGGGCTCGTCCGGCTTTACGAGCGCGCGGCCGAAGGAGCGGGCGACGTGGACGCGGCCTGCTTCTTCCTGACGCATGCCTATGTCCATGCGCTGGAGGCGGGCGACCCGCGCGCGCGACACCTGCACCGCCGGCTGAAGGCGCAGGGACGCGAGGCGTGAGGGCTCAGGACGCCGCGTCGCCCTGAGCCACGGAGCCCGCCGCGACGGGCGCCACCGCCTCCGACTTCATCTGGCTGTAGAGATGCCAGGAGGCATGCCCGAGAAGCGGCAGCACGACGAGCAGCCCGAGGAACCACGGGAGCATCGCCGCGAAGGTCAGGAGCGCCACCGCCGCCCCCCAGCCGAGCATCACCGCGGGGCGGGCGGTGACCGTCTGGAAGCTGGTGATCATCGCGGTGACGAAATCCACCTCCCGGTCGAGGAGGAGCGGCAGCGCGATCACCGTGAGCGAAAAGAGCACCGCCGCGAAGCCCGCGCCCACCGCCACCTCCACCGCGAGCATCGTGAGCCCGTTCGCCGTCAGGTAGATCTCGTAGGAGGTGGAGACGTTCGTCATCGTCGAGAGCCCCATGAAGAGCGCGAAGATCATGTGGGCGAGGAAGAACCAGAAGAGAAAGACGATGATGATCACCGCCGAGATGGAGGGCAGCTGGCGCTGGCTCTGGCGCAGGACGACGCCGGCGATGCCGGGCCAGTCGAGCGGGCGGCCGGCCTCCAGCCGGCGGCTCACCTCGTAGATGCCGACGGCGGCGAAGGGACCGAGCAGCGGAAAGCCGATCGCCGCGAAGACGAGCCAGTAGGTCTGCCCCGTCCAGCGGGTGACGAAGACCATCGCCCAGCCGGCGAGCACATAGACCGCGGCGAAGCCGAGGCCGTAGACCGGCGCACGCCGGAAATCCCGCCAGCCACGCGCGAGCGCCTCGCGCAGCATGGCGCCGCGCACCGGCGCGAGCGGCGGCACCCCGTGGGGCGGCGTCTCATCGGGCATGGGCCTGCCCTCCCTGCGACCCTCTGACGCAAGAAATAGGGGCCCGACGCCGGAATCAAGAGGCGACGGGCGTCAGGCGTCTTCCTGCATGTCGGAGCGGCTCTTGCCAGCGGCCTCGTCGGCGAGCGCGGCCGCCATGAAGGCATCGAGATCCCCGTCGAGCACGCCCTTGGTGTCCGAGGTCTCGTGCTGCGTGCGCAGGTCCTTCACCATCTGGTAGGGCTGCAGCACGTAGGAGCGGATCTGGTTGCCCCAGCCGGCCTCGCCCTTGGCGGCGTGCTGCGCCTCGATCTCGGCGGTCCGCCTGTCGAGTTCCATCTGGTAGAGCCGCGACTTCAGCGCCTTCATGGCGATGTCGCGGTTCTGGTGCTGCGACTTCTCGGAGCTCGTGACGACGATCCCTGTCGGCTCGTGGGTGATGCGCACCGCCGAATCGGTGGTGTTGACGTGCTGCCCCCCCGCGCCGGAACTGCGGTAGGTGTCGACGCGGATATCGGCCGGGTTCACCTCGATCTCGATGTTGTCGTCCACGACCGGGTAGACCCAGACCGAACTGAAGGAGGTGTGCCGCCGCGCCGAGCTGTCGTAGGGCGAAATCCGCACGAGGCGGTGCACGCCGGACTCGCTCTTGAGCCAGCCGTAGGCGTTGTGCCCCCGGATCAGGTAGGTCGCGGACTTGATGCCGGCCTCTTCGCCCGGCGTCTCGGCCTGAAGCTCGACCTTGTAGCCCCGCTTCTCGGCCCAGCGCACGTACATCCGCGCGAGCATCGCCGCCCAGTCGCAGCTTTCCGTGCCGCCGGCGCCCGCGTGGATCTCGAGGTAGGTATCGTTGGCATCCGCCTCGCCGTCGAGGAGCGCCTCGAGTTCCTTCGCGCGCGCGGTCCTGGCGAGGTCGATGAGCGCGGCCTCGGCCTCGGCGACCACCTCGGCGTCGCCCTCGGCCTCGCCCATCTCGACGAGTTCGACGTTGTCCTCGAGCTGCTGCTGGAGGGATTTCACCGTCTCGATCCGATCGACCAGCGTCTGACGCTCGCGCATCAGCTTCTGGGCGTGGGCCGGATCGTTCCAGAGATCCGGGTCCTCCACCCGCGCGTCGTATTCCTCCAGCCGGTGGGCGGCGGTCTGCCAGTCCATCCGCTGCCGCAGGAGCGTCAGCGACTTCTCGATCTCGTCCACCGCGTTCTGTGCCTCGGCACGCATGTGCAAATCCCCGGAAACTCAGGTCGGCCCGTCAGGCGGGCGTGATATCGAAGCCGCCCTCGGGCGGCAAGGCGGGCTCAGTAAAGGCCCCCGGAACTCATCGAGCCGAAGCTCGCCCGCGGGCCGACGGTGGCCGAGTCGCCGGTCGAGGTCGTCACCTGCCGCGAGCTGTCCTCGCCGGGCTCGATCCGGTCGAAGTCGCTCCCGACCGCGAAGCCGCCGTCGAAGGCCACGCCGAAGACCGGCTCCTCGCCCTCGCGGAAGTATTCGGCGACCACGTTCGGCCCCGAGGCGTCGTCGGGCAGGCGCGCGCCGTTGTAGCGGTCGATCTTGATGAAGCGCCCGCCCTCGGGCACCGCGAAGGCCTCGCCGCCATATTTCTCGACCGCCTCGGTCATGAACTCCTGAAACACCGGCCCGCAGAACGCGCCGCCCGAGGCCCCGGAGCCGAGCGAGCGGGGCTGGTCGTAACCGATGTAGCAGCCGGCGACGATCGTCGAGGTGAACCCGATGAACCAGACGTCGCGCGCGTCGTTGGTGGTTCCGGTCTTGCCAGCCGTCGGCACCGGCAGGTTCACGGTACGCGCGGCCGTGCCGCGGTCCACCACGCCTTCCATCATCGAGGTGAGCTGATAGGCGGTCACGTCGTCCATCACGCGGCGCAGATCCGAGACGATGCGCGGCGCCTGCCCCGAGGCCAGTGCAGCGTCGTCGCAGTCGATGCAGTCGCGCTGGTCGTGACGATAGATCGTGCGCCCGTACCGGTCCTGGATCCGGTCGACGAGCGTGGGTTCCACCCGTTCGCCGCCATTGGCGAACATCGCGTAGGCGGCGACCATGCGATAGAGCGTGGTTTCGTCCGAGCCCAGCGCATTGGCGATGTAGCGGCCCATGTCCTCATAGACGCCGAAGCGCTCGGCATAGCGCGCGATGGTGTCCATGCCCACCGTCTGCGCGAGACGAACGGTCATCAGGTTGCGCGATTGCTCGACCCCGGTGCGCAGCGGCGTCGGGCCGTAGAACTGGTTCGACGCGTTGCGCGGGCGCCAGACGCCCTCCGGCGTGTCCACTTCGATCGGCGCGTCGACGACGATGGTCGCCGGCGAATAGCCCGAGTCGAGCGCCGCGGCGAAAACGAAGGGCTTGAAGGAGGAGCCCGGCTGCCGCTGTGCCTGCGTCGCCCGGTTGAACCCCGACTCCTGGTAGGAAAAACCGCCCTGCATGGCGATAACGCGGCCGGTGTTGACGTCCATCGCCATGAAGCCGCCCGCAACCTCCGGCACCTGCCGGAGCGTCCAGCGCAGGAAATCGCCGTCCTCGTCGGAGGTCAGGCGCCGGACGTGGACCACGTCGCCGCGCTCGAAGTTGTCGAGGAAATCGCCCGCGAGCCAGTCGATGTCCTCACGCGGGATGGCGATCGGCGCCTCGCCCGAGAAGGACACGCCCTCGATCCCGACAAGGAGCCGCTGGTCCTCGACACCGAGCACGACGGCCGGCCGCCATGCGCCGTCGAGCTCGATGTCGCGGGCCACATCCGCGTCGGCGAGCGCGCCACGCCAGGCGGCCTCGTCGTCGAGGAGCGCCGGGTCGATCCGCTCGCCGGTGCCGCGCCATTCGCCCTGCTGGCGGTCATACTCCTCCAGCTTGCGGCGCAGCGCCGTCGCGGCGATGTCCTGCATCTCCGGGTCGATGGTGGCGCGCACGGTGAAGCCGCCGGTGAAGAACTGCTCGGCGCCGAAATCGCGCGAGAGCTGGCGGCGGATCTCGTCGGTCGGGTAGTCGCGCGGCGGAAGCTGGGCGCGGAAGCTGTCGAAATCTCCCGCCATCACCGTGCGAAGCGGCGCCTCGCGCTCGCGCCGATAGGCCTCGCGGTCGAGGTAGCCGTTCTCGTACATCTGCTCGAGCACGTAGTCCCGCCGCGCGAGCAGTCGCTCGGCGTTGCGGACGGGGTGATAGTCCGAGGGCGCCTTGGGCAGCGCGGCGAGCGTCGCCGCCTCGTGCGGGGAGAGTTCGCGCAGCGTCTTGTTGAAGAAGGTCTGCGCGGCCGCCGTCACGCCATAGGAATTCTGCCCGAGGTAGATCTCGTTCAGGTAAAGCTCGAGGATATCCTCCTTCGACAGCGTCTGTTCGAGCCGGGTGGCGAGGATGATCTCCTTGATCTTGCGCTCGACCCGCCGGTCGCCAGAAAGCAGGAAGTTCTTCATCACCTGCTGCGTGATCGTCGAGGCGCCGCGCAGCGTCGCGCCGCGGGTCTGCACCGCCTCGACCACGGCCGCCGCGATGCCGCGCGCATCGTAGCCGGAATGGCGGTAGAAGTTCTTGTCCTCTGCCGAGATGAAGGCCTGCTTGACGAGGTCCGGAATCTCCTCCGCCGGCGTGAAGAGCCGCCGCTCGCGCGCGAACTCGTCCACGAGCGCGCCCTCGACGGAATAGATCCGGCTGATGGTGGGCGGCTGGTACTGCGCGAGGCTCTCGTGGCTCGGCAGATCGCGGCCATAGACCCAGAACACGCCGCCAATGGACAGCGCCACGACCATGACCCCGAGGGTGAGGAAGCTGAAGATCGCCCCGAAGACGGAGAAGATGAACCTGAGCACGCCGCGCTCCTGTCGAGTTGGTCGCCTTGGTACACCCGCGCGGCGCGGCGGTCAAAAGGACCGCGCGTGTGCGAAGCATATGGGGTCGCGCCCCGGCGTTTTCAGGGGGCAGCCCTCAACGCCGGCGCAACGGCGCCTCCGCCGCGTCCGCCGCCGCCCAGGCGCGCACGCCGTCACGCACGCCGCGCGCCAGCGCCGCGCGCCACTCCGGGTCCTTGAGCCGCCGCAGGTCTTCGCGCGACGAGAGAAAGCCCGCCTCCAGAAGCACCGAGGGGATGTCGGCGGCCCGGAGCACCGAAAAGCCGGCGCTGCGGAGCGGGCGGGAGTTCACATGGCTGGTCGTCCCCGCGATCCCGTCGACCAGGTCCCGCGCCAGCGCCTCGGCCCGCGGTTGCGTCTCGAGGCGGGCGAGATCCATCAGCACGTCGGCCACCGCGTCGTCGGTCCCCTCGAGGTCCAGCCCGGCGAGCAGATCGGCCCGGTTGTGCCGCTCGGCGAGCGCGGCCGAGGCCGCGTCCGAGGCGCTGTCGGACAGCGTGTAGACGGTCGCGCCATGCGCCACGCCGCTCGCCAGCGAATCGGCATGGAGCGAGATGAAGAGATCGGCCCGCGCCCGGTGCGCCCGCGCCACGCGCCGCTCGAGCGAGACGAAGACATCCGCGTCGCGCGTCAGCACCACCTCGAAGCCCGCGCGCACCAGCACCTCGCGCAGCTCGCGCGCGAAGGTAAGCATCAGAGTGGCCTCGTTCACTCCACCCGCCTCGGCGCCCGGATCGATCCCGCCGTGGCCCGGGTCGAGCACGATGCGCAGCGCCCGGTCGGCGGTCGAGCTCTCTCGCGATGGCTCCACCGGCGCGGGGTCCGGCAGGTCGAAGCGCGGGTCCTCCGGCGCGCCGGCACGCGCATCGAACGCCTCCTCGGAGACCGGCACCAGAAAGACCGCGAGGCTCGCCTGCCCGGTCAGCGCGCTGACCGAAAGCCCCGCCTCCTCCACCGCGAGGGGGCGGTCGAGATCGGCGACGAAGCGCGTCCAGCCGTCGCGGAAGGCGCCGAAGCGCACCTCGCCAAAGCCCTCGGCCTCGAAGAGATCCCGGTCGACGCCCGTCCAGTCCACCTCGCGGAAGTCGAGCACCAGCCGGTCCGGATCGGACAACGTGAAGATGCGCCACGGCACACCCTGCGTGAGCTCGAGATCGAGGCGCAGCCCCCCGTCCGCCGTCTCCGCCCCGGTGTGCTCGGGCACCACACGGGCAGATCCGCCCTGCGATTGCGCCGCGGCCATGCCGGCGACCAGCGCCGCGGCGAGCGCGAGTGTCACGATCCAACGCATGAGGAAGCCCTGCCCGGCCTGTCTTTTGCAGCATCCTACCCGAAACGGCCGCGCCGCGGAACCGCCGCGCGTCGCTCCCCGTCTCGCGTCAGGCGATATGACCGCGCGCACGCATGAAGGCCTCGAGCCGCGCCAGCCCCTCGCGGATGTCCGCGGTGCCGGTCGCATAGGAAAAGCGCAGCGTGCCCCCGCCGCGGGCCGGGTCGAAATCGAGCCCCGGCGTCACGGCGACGCCCGCCTCCTCGAGGATCGCCTTGGCAAAGCCGAGCGAGTCGTCGGTGATCGCGCTCACGTCCGCGTAGACGTAGAAGGCGCCGTCCGGCGGCGCGATCTCGGTGAAGCCCGCCCTCGGCAGCCCCTCCATCATCAGCCGGCGGTTCTCGGCATAGGCGGCGAGGTTCGTCCGCAACTCCTCGCCCGCGTCCAGCGCGGCGAGCGCCGCCACCTGCGCGGCGTGGCTGGGACAGATGAAAAGGTTCTGCGCGAGCCGCTCGACGCGGCGGACGTGGTCGGGCGGCACCACCATCCAGCCGACGCGCCAGCCCGTCATCGAGAAATACTTGGAGAAGGAGTTGATCACGTAGACGTCGTCCGAGACCTCCAGCGCGGAGACCGCCTTCGCCTCGTATTCGATGCCGTGGTAGATCTCGTCGCTGACGAAGGCCGCACCTTCGCTCTGCGCCCAGCCGATCAGCCGCGCCAGGTCGTCGCGGCCGAGCATCGTGCCGGTGGGATTGGCCGGCGAGGCGACGAGACACCCCGAGAGCCCCTGCCCCTCGAGCTCCTCCGGCACCGGCTGGTAGCGGTTCCCGGGCCGCGTCGGGATATCCACCGCCTGAAGGTCGAGGGCGCGCAGGATCTGCCTATAGCTCGGGTAGCCCGGCGCGCCGATGCCGACCCGCTCGCCGGCGTCGAAGAGCGCCGTGAAGGCCAGCACGAAGGCGCCCGAGGACCCGGCCGTCACCACGACACGTGCCGGATCGAGATCGACGTCATACCACTCCCGGTAAAGCCGCGCGATGCGCGCGCGCAACTCCGGCAGGCCGAGCGCGACGGTGTAGCCCAGAGGCCCCGCCTCCATCGCCTGCGCGAGCGCGGCGCGCGCCGCGGCGGGCGCCGGCGTGCCGGGCTGGCCCACCTCCATGTGGACGATGTGGCGACCCGCGGCCTCCGCCGCGCGCGCGGCCTCCATCACGTCCATCACGATGAAGGGATCGACCTCGCCGCGCCTTGAGTTCCGCATCATAGCCTCGCAGATTGCCCATGACGCTTGTTCCAGCCGCCGGGGGCAAGGTCAATCCGGCCCGGCCTTGGCGGCGGGGCGCCGATGTGATCTTGTCGCCGAGCCCTATGACGGAGACCCGAATGACCCTTTTCCGCCCCCTCGCCGGCGCACTCGCCGCGGCGCTGATCTTCGCCGCGCCGGCCGGCGCCATCGACCTGACCGACATGAGCGAGGCCGAGCGCGAGGCCTTCCGCGCGGAGGTGCGCGCCTACCTTCTGGAGAACCCGGACGTCATCATGGAGGCCGTCGCCGTGCTCGAACAGCGCGAGGCCGCCGCGCAGGAGTCCGCCGACCGCGAGATGGTCGAGGCGCACGCCGAGGAGATCTTCGACGACGGCTACTCATGGGTCGGTGGCAACCCCGAGGGCGACGTGACGCTGGTCGAGTTCCTCGACTACCGCTGCAGCTACTGCCGCCGCGCGCATGACGACGTGGCCGAACTGATCGAGAGCGACGGCGACATCCGCCTCGTCGTCAAGGAGTTCCCGATCCTCGGCCCGGAGTCGCTCGCCTCCTCGCGCTTCGCCATCGCCGCCAGGCAGGTGGCCGGGGACGACGCCTATCACGCCGCCAAGGAGGCGCTGATCCGCATGACGGGCGAGGTCAACGAGGTCACGCTCACCCGTCTGGCCGAGACGCTCGGCCTCGATGCCGACGAGATCCTGGTGCAGATGGAAAGCCCCGAGGTGACCGAGGAGATCCGCCGCACCCGCGAACTTGCCGACACGCTGGGGATCACCGGCACGCCGACCTTCGTGCTGCCCGACCGGATGATGCGCGGCTACGTGCCGCTCGACGGCATGCGCCAGATCGTGGCCGATGTCCGCGACGCGCGCTAGCGCGGCTGCCGCCCTCCTGCTGGCCGCAGCGCCCGCCGGGGCCTTCGACCCGGCGGCGCTCTCGGACGCGGACCGCGCGGCCTTCCGCGCGGAGGTGCGCGCGCTTCTTCTCGACGAGCCGGAGATCGTGACACGCGCGCTGACCCCCGGCCCGAGTTACGCAGAGGAGGCGGCGCGCGACACGGCGCTGCTCGACGGGGTGGCACGGGCGCTGCACGCCGACCCGGCGGACTACGCCACGGGGCCGGCGGAGGGCACGCCGCTCGTGGTCTTCCTGCCGGCGGCCTGCGCGGGCTGTGCGGACACGCTGGCCCAGCTTCGCGCGCTGGCTGAAGAAAACGGCGCAACGCGCTTGATCGTGAAGGATGTTCCGGACGCCGCACGGGGCGACCCCATGGCGGCCGCCTTCCTCGTCGCGGTGCTCGAGGAGCTGGGCGCGGAGGCCTGGACGCAGGCGCGACAAGCTCTCCCGGACC